>NZ_MULM01000120.1:0-35426 GCF_002029345.1 Pseudomonas sp. VI4.1 | reverse complement strand
GGAGCTGGCTTGCCAGCGAAGAGGCCAGCGACATTCAACATTGATGTCGACTGACCTGACGCCTTCGCTGGCAAGCCAGCTCCTACAGGGGGCCGTGTCGATCGCAGGACCCAGGCACGACGCCCGTTCCGTGTATCAGCGGGATTTCGGTTTCTTCACGTCCAGCCGCCGCAGGTGGCAGGTCACTTCTTCCCGGTCGTGATACAGCTGCTTGCAGCCAATCTCAACCCGAATCCCACGCTCCTTGAACCCGTCGGCAATCCGTTCCAACAAGCGCTTCACTTCCGCATACCGCTGTTTCATCGGCAACTTGAGGTTAACCACCGCTTCCCGGCAATGCCCCTCGCCAATCCACTCTTCCAGCATCGCCGCGTTGCGCGCCGGTTTCTCGACGATGTCGCAGACCATCCAGTCCACCGGCTGCCGCGGCTTGAAGGTAAAGCCGTCAGCCATCAAATGCTGCACCAGCCCGGTCTCCATCAGGCTCTCCGCCATCGGCCCATTGTCGATCGCGGTCACCAACATGCCCCGATTGACCAGCTGCCAAGTCCAGCCACCCGGCGCGGCGCCAAGGTCCACGCCGGTCATATCACTGTGCAGCCGCTCATCCCACTGATCCCGCGGAATAAAGTGGTGCCAAGCCTCTTCCAGCTTCAAAGTCGACCGGCTCGGTGCCTCACGCGGAAACTTCAGGCGCGGAATGCCCATCGGCCACATCGCCGAGTTATTCGACTCCGCCAACCCCATAAACACTTCACGCCCGCTTTTAAACGTCAGCAGCAACCGCGGTTTAGAAGGATCCTCCACCAACTTGCCAGCCGCCATCAGCGCCTTACGCAAATGCCCCTCAAACTTCTTGCAGAAGTTCGACAGCTCCTTGCCATCGTTGGTGTCGACCATCTCCAGCCACAGGCTGCCGCACAGCGGAAAGTCCGCCATGTGCGCAAGAATCACGCTGATACGGTCGGTTTCCGGCAGATCGATGAAAATCCCCCGAGCCCACTGCCGCGGAAAAATCAGCTCGGCAAACCGCTGACCGCGCATCAAACGCTCGGCGCCGTCTTCCTCGGTGCAGATAAATTCGGCGCAGGCGCTGGCGGTCTTGGCCTTGGCATAACCGGCCACGTTCAGCCGTGCGGCGTGTTCGGAAATCTCGGAACAGACTTCGCCTTCGAAGCCCGGCCGGCAATGCATAAAGAGGGTGTTCATTGAATCTCCTGGCAATCGGCAATGAATCGCTGCGCAACTTGCCCTGTAGCAAAGCCTGTCACGAAAACCGGCGCATGATAGCCGAGTTCGGAACCTTGGACTTGTCCATAGAGTCCAGTTATTAGCCAGCTACTGAAAACAGGGCTAGCTTTAATGCTCTGTCCGTCCCCTCAGTCCGTAGCCGTGCGGACTTCAAGGAGTGATCGCAATGCCGTCCCTCGATAGCCTGAACACCCTTAAAACCCTGCAAGTCGACGACAAGACCTACCACTATTTCAGCCTGCCCGAGGCCGCCAGGAGCCTCGGCGACCTGGACCAGCTGCCGATGTCGCTGAAAGTCCTGCTGGAAAACCTGCTGCGCTGGGAAGATGAAAAAACCGTCACCGGCGCCGACCTCAAGGCCATCGCCGCCTGGCTCAAGGAGCGGCGCAGCGATCGCGAAATCCAGTACCGCCCTGCCCGCGTGTTGATGCAAGACTTCACCGGCGTGCCCGCCGTGGTCGACCTGGCCGCCATGCGCGCCGCCATGGCCAAGGCCGGGGGCGACCCGCAGCGCATCAACCCATTGTCGCCGGTGGACCTGGTGATCGACCACTCGGTGATGGTCGACAAATTCGGCAGTGCCAGCGCCTTTGGCCAGAACGTCGACATCGAAATGCAGCGCAACGGTGAACGTTATGCGTTCCTGCGCTGGGGCCAGAGCGCCTTCGACAACTTCAGCGTAGTGCCACCGGGCACCGGCATCTGCCACCAGGTCAACCTGGAATACCTCGGGCGCACCGTCTGGACCAAGGACGAAGACGGCCGCACCTACGCCTTCCCCGACACCCTGGTCGGCACCGACTCCCACACCACCATGATCAACGGCCTCGGCGTACTCGGCTGGGGCGTCGGCGGGATCGAAGCGGAAGCGGCGATGCTCGGCCAACCGGTGTCGATGCTGATTCCGGAAGTGATCGGCTTCAAACTCACCGGCAAGCTCAAGGAAGGCATCACCGCCACCGACCTGGTGCTGACCGTCACCCAGATGCTGCGCAAAAAAGGCGTGGTCGGCAAATTCGTCGAGTTCTACGGCGACGGCCTCGCCGACCTGCCGCTGGCCGACCGCGCGACCATCGCCAACATGGCCCCGGAATACGGCGCCACCTGCGGCTTCTTCCCGGTGGATGACATCACCCTGGACTACCTGCGCCTCTCCGGCCGGCCGCTGGCCACGGTAAAACTGGTCGAGGCCTACAGCAAGGCCCAAGGCCTGTGGCGCCTGCCCGGCAAAGAACCGATCTTCACCGACAGCCTGGCCCTGGACATGGCCAGCGTCGAAGCCAGCCTCGCCGGGCCGAAACGCCCACAAGACCGCGTCTCCCTGCCCAACGTCCCGCAAGCCTTCAGCGACTTCACCGACCTGCAATTCAAACCCACCAGCAAAGAAGAAGGCCGCCTGGAAAGCGAAGGCGGCGGTGGCGTCGCCGTCGGTAACGCCGACCTGGCCGGCGAAGCGGACTACGACTACGAAGGCCAGACCTACCGCCTGAAAAACGGCGCCGTGGTCATCGCCGCCATCACCTCCTGCACCAACACCTCCAACCCGAGTGTGATGATGGCCGCCGGCCTGGTGGCGAAAAAAGCCGTGGAAAAAGGCCTCAAGCGCAAACCCTGGGTCAAGAGCTCACTGGCCCCCGGCTCCAAAGTGGTCACCGACTACTACAAGGCCGCCGGCCTGACCCAATACCTCGACGAACTCGGCTTCGCCCTGGTCGGTTACGGCTGCACCACCTGCATCGGCAACTCCGGCCCCTTGGCGGAACCGATCGAAAAAGCCATCCAGCAAGCCGACCTCACCGTCGCCTCGGTGCTCTCCGGCAACCGCAACTTCGAAGGCCGCGTGCACCCGCTGGTAAAAACCAACTGGCTGGCCTCCCCGCCCCTGGTCGTCGCCTATGCCCTGGCCGGTACAGTGCGAATGGACATCAGCAGCGAACCCCTGGGCACCGATAAAGACGGCAACCTGGTCTATCTGCGGGACATCTGGCCGAGCAGCAAGGAAATCGCCGACGCCGTGAACCAGGTCAACACCGCCATGTTCCACAAGGAATACGCCGAAGTCTTCGCCGGCGACGAACAATGGCAGGCGATCGAAGTGCCCCAGGCCGCGACCTACGTCTGGCAGGACGACTCGACCTACATCCAGCACCCACCGTTCTTCGACGACATCGGCGGCCCGCCCCCCGTGGTCAAGGACATCGCCGGCGCCCGGGTCCTCGCCCTGCTCGGCGACTCGGTCACCACCGACCACATCTCCCCGGCCGGCAACATCAAGGCCGACAGCCCCGCCGGCCACTACCTGCGCGACAAAGGCGTGGAACCGCGCGACTTCAACTCCTACGGCTCCCGTCGCGGCAACCACGAAGTGATGATGCGCGGCACCTTCGCCAACATCCGCATTCGCAACGAAATGCTCGGCGGCGAAGAAGGCGGCAACACGATCTACATCCCGACCGGCGAAAAAATCCCGATCTACGACGCCGCCATGCGCTACCAGGCCAGCGGCACCCCGCTGGTGGTCATCGCCGGCCAGGAATACGGCACCGGCTCCAGCCGCGACTGGGCCGCCAAAGGCACCAACCTGCTCGGCGTCAAAGCCGTCATCGCCGAAAGCTTCGAACGCATCCACCGCTCCAACCTGGTCGGCATGGGCGTACTGCCCCTGCAATTCAAACTCGACCAGAACCGCAAAAGCCTCAACCTCACCGGCAAAGAAACCCTCGACATCCTCGGCCTGACCGGCGCCGAACTGACACCGCGCATGAACCTGACCCTGGTCATCACCCGCCCCAACGGCCGCCAAGAAAAAATCGAAGTGCTGTGCCGGATCGACACCCTCAACGAGGTCGAATACTTCAAATCCGGAGGCATCCTGCACTACGTCCTACGCCAACTAATAGCCTCCTAACCCCACCAAACCGGGGTTGGTGCCCAACACCAACCCCACATCGGTTTCCTGGCCGTCCACACAATCCATGCCCCCCCCACAGCCCCCTGTAGGAGCTGGCTTGCCAGCGAAAGCAGTCTATCAACCAACAAAAATATCACCTGACACACCGCCATCACGACCAACCCCACGCCCCAAAAAAGCTTTATATGATGCCTCCAATCCAACATCCACCCCCAATACTGCAGGAGCGGACTTGCCCGCGATGGCGCCCTATCATCCCCGGAGTGCTCCTAAAGCTAAAGATTGTCGGTGAACTCCATAAGCGAAACCTGCCCCCAGCAGTGCTCCTGTGAAAGTTCTAAACCTTGGCAAAATCCATCCTGTACCCCGCCCCCGGCGCCCCCTCATGCAACGCCGACTGAATCCCCGCATACAACGCATTCGCCTCAGCCGCAGTAATCGATCGCGAACAATCCCGCAGCACAACCCGCAAAAGCACATTCTCCTGCCCCGGCAGCAGCCCAAGGCGTTCAACCGCCTGCACAGGTACTTCCGAGAACACCCAGCGCCCCTTGACCCGCATCTCCTCGATCCAGTCAGAACAGTCGCCTGCCGCATGCAGCATTCTCTCGGTCAACACTTCCTCACTCAGCCCAGGCGTGACCGCCAATGAAATGTCACGAGCAATCGAAGGCAAACGTGATACGGCGCTCCATGGTTTCAGATCATGCATCTGCGCCTGCACTCGCACATTCTGATCACGCAGCAAACGAATATCCGGGATGCCTTTGCGCAGCATGGTCAGGCGGTCCAGCCCCATACCAAGCGCCAGCCCTCCATGTTGCAACGGATTTATCTTCAGGCGCTGCAGTAAAGACGTCGCAATACGACCGCACTCCAGGACTTCGACAGGTGCGCCGTCATTCAACACATTCACTTCAATTCCGCCTTCGGTGTAGTGGTGCGGACTATTGCTGTAGACCCAGGGCTTGTCCGGGACAGCTGATTCAAGGATATCGCTGACCAGACGTAACAAGTGCTCATGCGTCGATAGCTCAGGATCACCGAGCACCCAGACGTCCATTTGATGCGGTTCCGCACAATGCCAGCGATCCCGACTATCGCGCCGAAACGTGATACCTGGCGCGGCCATCAGTATCATCTCCCCCGGTTGCCGTACTTCAGCCGCACGCTGCAGCGCCGCCGGAATTTGACTGGTGGTCTGCGTTCGCAACAGGGAGTGCTCATCGACCCACCGGGTGTGTTCACTGCCCAGGGTGATTTCTGTCGGGTCACAACCAAGCAAACCGTAATTTTCTTCAGCGGAGACAACGCGCGGTCCTGTCTGTATTTTTGCCTGGGGCCAGCCTTTTTCAACAAGCCCCAAGAGAACTTCATCCAGCAATAGCCGAATGGCGTGGTCGTGAGTGCTTTTCTCCGTGAAGTCTTGCAGTAACAGGGCTTGATGGACGGCTGTCTCTGTCAGATATTTCTTTGCTGTTTGCACTCACTAATCCTCTATTAACGGTTGAACCTTCAGATTCAAGAAAACCATCAATAAACTTAGCGAAATCCGATTACCAGTCATAGCCAAAACTTGGAAAGTGTTGAATTTTCGGAATAGGACTACAGACGTTACTTACATAAGTAACCCAAAAATACTCCAAACAACTTAAATAACTTGATGAGTTATAAAACACAGCCAAATCTGGCGGAAGCACAAATCAAGGAAAGGATTGGCGCAAGCTCCCCACAAGAATCGTCGCAGCAAACACCCAACCTGTGGCGAGGGAGCTTGCTCCCGCTGGGCTGCGTAGCAGCCCCAAAAAAGGTCGCCGAGCTTTCCCTGAAAAACCGCAGTCACCCTTTTGGAACCGCTTCACAACCCAGCAGAAGCAAACTCCCTAGCCACAGGTAGTCGTCGCTACTCGGAATGATCTATCCGATCCAACGCGCGATTCACCGCCAACTCGCCCAGCATGATGACTTGCGCAATACCCAGCAGGGAATTGCGGCTTGTCCCGTCCAGATGATCCGCCAGGTCCATGGCCATGACATTGGCCGACGCCAGGGATTCGCAAGCGTGGCCCAGCAGGGTTTCGACATCGACTTGCGGGTTGACGATGAACATGCTGTCGAGCTGCCTCGGGGTGGCTTTGATAACGGCGGTGTGGGCGGCAGGGTTGGCGTAGAAATCGAGGGCGCGTTTGACAACCTCGTCGTATTTTTCTGAATCGGGGGGCTCGTGCAGCGATGTCGGATCGGTGTCCGGCGGGTTGGGCGTTACTTTAAACATAGATGAAACTCCAGATAATAAAAGTGGAGCCATCACCCTCGCTACCAAACGTGGGTGGCGGCCATACGAAGGTTGGTAGACCGGTTACCTGGCAACCCGGCGCGCTCGAGAGCGCCCTACGCATGGCCACCATAAAACCGAGGCCTGAAAAGGCCTGCAAACGGTGGCGCTATGCGCCGGGTAACCGGGCTACCAAACCCGATCGCTGTTTTATAGCGACCGGAAAACGATAGAGCCCAGGCCCAAGACGCACAAGCCGGCGGATTCTGACGTAATCGTAGGTAATGGAGCAAGACGTTGTAGCCTGTGCGAAACAACCTACAGACCGTTTAAACACGCACTAGCAGAGGATGTTTAATACGCCGATTACGCGACAAAACATGAACTGCAGATACACACGGCCCCTGTAGGAGCAAGCTTGCTCGCGAAGACGCCCGCCCAGTCAATATGGATATCGCCTGACACACCGCCCCCCCCCACAAAGTTTATGTGCTGACCATAATCCCACATCCAACTTCAATACCTGTGGCGGTAGGCTTACCCGCGATAACATTGATATCGCTGACACACCGCTTTCGCGAGCAAGTCGAATCGTCGCACTGCCACTCCCACATGAATTGCGCTTAACTGACAGGCATTGGAGCTTTGCCCGATAGCCTCAATGCCCACCTGACACCAAGCCCCACCCAAGGAAGACCCATGCTCCGACTGCCCTGGCCCTACCTGACGCTACTCACCGCCGGCTACGTCCTAGCACTCACCCACGGCCAACTCTCCCTCCAGGCAGCCCTCCCCCTCACCCTGCTCCTGCTCGCCGGCATCGCCATCCAGCCACAAAACCACCCCTACGCCCGCTACCTCGGCCACACCCTATTCATCCTCCTCGCCCTGACCCTGGCCCTCCACTACCTGCCAGGCTTCCACAACGCCCAAGTCATCCCCCCACAACGCTTCAGCGAAAACGCCATCCCCTTCTCGATGTACCTGAACCTCGACAAACCCCTGATCGGCTTCTGGCTCATCCTCGCCTGCCCCTGGATCATCGCCCAACGCTCACTCACCCAAACCCTCAAAACCAGCGCCATCACCCTGAGCCTGACCGCCCTGCTCACCCTCGCCAGCGCCTGCCTGCTCGGCATCATCGAATGGTCCCCAAAATGGCCCGACGTCGCCCGACTCTGGCTCCTCAACAACCTCCTGCTGGTCACCCTGGTCGAAGAAGCCCTGTTCCGCGGCTATATACAAGGCGGCCTCACCCAGCGACTCAAACACCTGCCCTACGGCGAACACTTCGCCCTGCTAGGCGCAGCGCTACTGTTTGGCCTGGCCCACTGGGGCGCCGGCTGGCAATGGGTATTCCTGGCAACCCTGGCCGGTATCGGCTACGGCGTGGCCTACCGCTTCGGCGGATTGGCCGCCGCAGTCGCCACGCATTTCGGCTTGAATCTGCTGCACTTTGGCCTGTTCACCTACCCGATGCTGGCATAATAATATTGCCAACAAAAGCAAACACCCGTATGGCAGAAAGTAACAGCCAATCCTTGACCCTCCCCCCCTGCGCCTCTAAAGTGCACGCTTTTGAAATGGCCCCGGCAGCAGCAATGCACCGGAGAATGCCGTACTGTTGCGTTGGAAAGGAATTCCACCCCCTCCTTCCTGCTGCCTGTGCGGTCATCACACTCGATCTCGCAACCATCGCAGCCCTATGTTCAATAAAATCCTGGTCGTATGTGTCGGCAACATCTGCCGCAGCCCCACCGTCGAAGCCCTGCTTAAAAGCAGACTGGCCCATCGCGGCATCGACGTCAGTTCGGCGGGCCTCGGCGCGCTGGTAGACAAACCCATGGACAGCACCGCGCTGGAAGTACTGCGCGAACATGGCGGCGATCTCCCGGACCACAAAGGCCGGCAACTGACTCGCGAACATCTGCAACAAGCCGATGTGATACTCGCCATGGAAAAACGCCATGTGGATCGCATCGTCGAAATGGCTCCGGAAGTACGCGGCAAGACGTTCCTGCTGGGCAAGTGGCAGAACAATCAGGAAATCTCCGACCCCTACCGCCAGCAGAAAGTCGCCTTCGAACACGTCTACCAACTGATGACGCAAGGCGTCGACAGCTGGTCGCAAAAATTATAATCACCTCTTGTAAAAGTACCCCGCATGCCAAGCCAAAACAGCCTACCTATTCAGGAACACCGCGACGACGATGATGATGAGATCGATCTGCTCGCGCTACTCGGCACCTTGATCGATAGCAAGTGGATCATCATCGGCATCACGGCGTTATTTTGCGCAATCGGGGTTGCAGTTGCCCTGTTGTCCACGCCTATCTACCAGGCGAATGCACTCGTCCAGGTCGAAGAAAAGAAAGGCGGCATGTCCGCGCTAGGCGGCTTGGGTGAAATGAGCGAGATGTTCGGTGGCACCTCCCCGGCGGTGACCGAAATCGAATTGCTGAAATCCCGGGCAGTGCTGGGCAAGGCCGTGGAGAACCTCAAGCTCGATATAATCATAGAGCCTAACTACTTCCCTCTGATCGGCCACTTCCTGAGCCGGCGCTTTCAGCCAACCAGCCCAAACGAGCTGGCCTCTCCATTGCTTGGTTTGAACAGCTATACATGGGGCGGAGAAAAACTCGATATCTTTCAGCTGGAAGTGCCGGATGATTACTTGGGTAAAACGCTGACACTACGCGCGGAAGGCAATGGCGCTTTCACCCTGCTCAATGATGACGAAGAAGTCCTCATCAATGGCCAGGCTGGCGAAAAACTTGAGCAAAATGGTTTCAAGGTGCAGGTCGCTATCCTCAATGCCAATCCAGGCTCGTTGTTCAGCATCACCAAACAGCGTCGCCTCAATACCATTTTGCAGTACCAGGAAGACGTGTCGGCCGCCGAACGCGGCAAAGAATCCGGAATCATCGCACTGTCGCTAGAAAACGAAAATCCCGCACTGGCCAAGAAAGTGCTGGATGAAATCAACCGCCTCTATGTATTGCAAAATGTCCAGCGCAATTCCGCCGAGGCCGCGCAAAGCCTTGAGTTCCTGCGCACTCAGCTACCGGATGTACGCAAGCAGCTGGAGAAAGCCGAAGGCCAGCTCAATGCCTACCAGACCAGCGCCCGCTCAGTGGACATCACCATCGAAACCAAAGCCGTGCTCGATCAGATCGTAGCCCTGGAAACGCTGATCTCCGAGTTGAAGCTCAAGCAAGCGGAAATGGAGCACCGCTTTACCCGAGAGCACCCGGCCTATCAGGCTTTGATTACTCAGATGGGTCAACTTGACCAACAAAAACGCATACTGGAAAAGAAGGTCAAGAACCTGCCGGAAACCCAGCAGGAGCTGCTGCGCCTGGCTCGCGACATGCAAGTCACCACCGAGATCTACACCCAACTTCTGAACAAAACCCAGGAGCTGGACATTGTCCGCGCGGGCACTGTCGGCAATGTGCGTATCATCGATTCGGCTGATGCGAACATCGAGAAACCAGTCAAACCGAAAAAACAGCTGATCGTACTGATCATCACTCTTCTCGGCGGATTGATTGCCGTGGCTTATGTACTGGTCCGCAAAGCGTTGAACCGCGGCATCGAAGACCCGGACGCCATTGAACAGCTAGGCATCCCGGTTTACGCCTCGATCCCGCTCAGCAAGGGACAATCCCTGATTGAAAGCAATGCAAAGGGCAACGGCCGCACTAGTATTGGTTCTCTGCTGTTGGCGGTGAACAACCCCGCAGACCTCGCCGTGGAATCCTTGCGCAGCCTACGTACCAGCCTGCACTTCGCGACCCTGGAGGCCAAGAACAACATCCTGATGATCTCCGGCCCGAGTCCAGCCGTGGGCAAATCCTTCGTCTCGTGCAACCTGGCGGCCATCATCGCCCAGACCGGGCAGAAGGTGTTGCTGGTCGACGCCGACATGCGCAAGGGTTACCTGAACAAACTGTTCCGCAAAGACGTGAGCAACGGTTTGTCTGACCTGCTGGCCGGAAAAACCGACCTGAACACCGCGATCCACGCGACCGAGGTGGACAATCTGCACGTCATCTCCCGCGGACAGATTCCACCGAACCCGTCGGAATTGCTGATGCACAGCAACTTCACTCAGTTTCTGGAAAACGTCAGCAGCCAGTACGACTTGGTCATCATTGATACCCCACCGATCCTCGCGGTCACCGATGCCGCCCTGGTGGGTCGCCAGGCGGGGACTAGCCTGATCGTCACCCGTTTCGGCGTCAATGCCGCCAAGGAAATCCTGGTGACCAAGCGCCGCTTCGAGCAGAACGGCATTGTCGTCAAAGGCGCAATTTTCAACGCCGTGGAGCGCAAAGCGTCTGCCTATGGTTATGGCAACTACAGCTACTACCAGTACGAATACGCTTCGGACAAATAATAACGGAATATCAGGGCAGCGCCGCTGCCCTGATTGACCCATGAGAGCTCCCCGCATGCCACCCCAGCACCCGCCACCCCGCTGGTACCTGATCCAGTGCAAACCACGGCAAGACTCTCGCGCCGAGGAAAACCTGACGCGCCAAGCCTTCAAGTGCTACCGCCCCACCCATAACATCGAACGCCTCCAGCGTGGCCGCCGCACCACTTCGGTGGAGTCATTGTTCCCTGGCTACCTGTTCATCCAGCTCGACCAACTGAACGATAACTGGCACCCCATTCGATCAACTCGCGGTGTGAACCAATTGGTGACGTTCGGCAAACAGCCTATTGCTGTAGCAGACGAACTCATCGACCAACTCAAACAACGACTCAGCGAAAAACCGCAAGAATCCGTATCGTTTGAGCCCGGAGACCGCGTGCGAATCAACAGCGGCAGCTACAAAGAACTCGAGGCGATCTTCCTCTCCCGCGACGGCGCCGAACGTATCGTAATTCTCCTGCAACTCCTGCACCGCGAACACACGCTCAGCGTCCCAATCAGCGCCATAGAAAAAACCTGACCCCACATCCCGGACTCTAAAACAAAAACAATACACCCACATCAACCTTCCCCGTTACTTCCCGCCTCGCCGCCGCATCCGCCCCACCTGCAGGAACCGAGCTTGCTGGCGATAGCGATCGAGCCTACGCCACACCTCCGCCCCCCAAAAAAACTGACCTGCCTGTGACCCCCTCCAGCATTCCACGCAACGCAAACTCAATGGCCAACTGACATCACAATCGCACCACCTCCAACCAAAACCCGCATCTGTACCGCTTGAAACCTCAATTACCAATAAAAAGTCTCAGACTCCCCAGTCATTCCTCTCACTAAATCCGTGACCCACTGCTCAAAACACACAGTCCCGTATGTAGGATCTTTCAGTGGAGACTGTATTTGCCTTCACTTTTCCTACCAAATCAGTAAAATGCGCCGTCGGCTGAGAAAACAACTCATTTCGGCGGGATGCCATTGCACAGACCTCCTGTTGTGCAGCAGTCAAGGAAAGACTTATCTCCTCTGCGCGCTATTAACCGAGCAAAGACTCGGCCCTGCCTGATTGATCCTCTCTTCCAGAAAAATTGCCAGCGCTTGTGCATTCGGCTCACGTCGCACCCACGGCGCACGTTCTCAGGAAACCAACGGTGAATCCTGGGGCGGTAGCGTGCCCAAAACCTTGATATTGGCCAAGGCAAGTGCGTCCCCTGCCACGGATACGGGGAACGCCACGACAACGACCGGTTTGTGCCTCAGGCCCAAACAGTAACTCCAGCTGCATGGAGGTAATTCCTCCTCTCAGCGGGCACAGCCTGGACGGCTATGTCCATCCAACGCGAGGGACCTTATCTTGATACGCAAGCGCAGCACCACGATGCCAGCAGGCCGCAGCCTTACGTTCTGGGCCCAATGGCTGGCCGCAATCTCCGTACTCACCCTCCTGCTATGTGCATTGGCTGTGATGAAAACAGGGGAAGTCGATACCCAGTACCGCATGCTTAGCGCTTTCATGCTGCTGGGTTCGGTACCGGCTTATTCCATGATGCAGGTCTACCACAAGCATCATGGTTACGTGGTCGGGCTTGGCCGTCTGCTTGCCGGATGGTTAGTGTTGCTCTCGGGCTTGATGGTTATAGCCTTCATCACCAAGACCAGTGAACTGTTCTCCCGCGAAGTGATCCTGACGTGGATCTTCGCTGGTTTCGCACTGCAAGCGTGCCTGTACTTGCCATTGCATAATCTGGCCAGACGCTACCAGCAGAAACTTCAGTCGGCTCGCACGTCGCTGATCGTCGGCACGGGCGAGTTGGCCCTCGATCTTGCAGACAAACTAGCCCTGCAAAAAAACGAACCGTTGATAGGCCTGGTGGCGGCGGACGACCTGCCGTTACCAAGCGACAGCCTTTACCCTATTCTGGGCAGTCTCGCCCACTTGCGTGACCTTATCGCGACCCATCGCATTCGCCGGCTTTACATAGCATTGCCACTGACCGAAGCCGAAAAGATCGAGGAACTTTACATCGATTTGCTGGACTCCAGCGTCGACGTCATCTGGATTCCCGACCTGCGAAGCTTGATTCTGCTGAACCACTCGGTATCGGAAATCGAGGGACTCCCTGCGATCCACCTCAATGAAAGTCCGCTAACTTCCTACCCTACCGCGGCACTTTCCAAAGCCTTACTGGATCGCACGGTCGCGCTGATTGCCATCATCCTGCTAAGCCCCGTGCTGCTGGCCACTGCCCTCGCCGTGAAGATGTCATCGCCCGGTCCGGTGCTGTTTAAGCAAAAACGCCACGGCTGGAACGGCAAGATCATCAAGGTCTGGAAGTTTCGCTCCATGCGCATGCACGACGACCAGGAAGTCAAACAGGCCAGTCGTAACGACCCCCGTATTACCCGTGTCGGCCAATTCATCCGCCGCACTTCAATCGATGAATTGCCACAGCTGTTCAACGCACTGCAAGGTCGTATGTCGCTGGTTGGCCCTCGCCCTCACGCCATGGCTCACAACGACTACTACACAGGCAAGATCGACGCCTATATGGCCCGACACCGAATCAAGCCCGGAATTACTGGACTGGCGCAAATTAGTGGATGTCGTGGCGAGACAGAAACCATCGAAAAAATGGAAAAGCGGGTAGAACTCGACCTGACATACATCAACAACTGGTCGTTGTGGCTAGATATCAAGATTTTGATCAAAACGCCCTTTACACTCCTTTCCAAGGACATCTACTGAAACAGACCGCCGCGAACAAATAAATCTGCAGACGATTCATAGAGCCTCAACTCCCAAACGAATTTGTGAAAAAGCTAGGCTACCCTAGTCAATTCCGATGGCGAGACATTCAATGCAAGTGCAGACATACTCAGCATCGACGACTACTCTATCGTGCAGGTCAGAGTGAGCTGGAGAGTTTCGCAACACAAATCGACTATTGACTTGGTGTAATTCAACTTGCACATGGTTGACATATTGAAAGCACAAACTGAAATGCGCTATATGCTTCAACACATCAAAATGGATAAAGCTCTCCTCATCAGAGATCAATGTTAAAGCATAATCACATGCATCACTCACGATACAGGCTAACAATAGATGTACACGCCCCACATCACCCGTCTGAGTAATATAGCCCTTCGAGCAGCAACCTTAGCCAGCAAATTTTTGCTCGTTTTTGTTCTTGCACGATACCTAGAACCTGAAGAGCTTGGGCTATATGGCCTAATTACCGCGACTATTAGCTACGCACTTTTTCTTGTCGGGCTAGATTTTTACATTTACACGACTCGTGAAATCGCAAGTAAACCAAAATCCGAGTGGGGATTGATACTCAAGAGCCAACTAGCACTATACTTAGTACTTTACGCAATATTCTCACCAATTCTATTGCTACTTTTCACCGAAAACATATTACCGTGGCACACACTACACTGGTTTATCCCCTTACTTATATTTGAACATATAAGCCAAGAACTAAACAGATTGCTAGTTGCAATATCAAAACCAATTGAAGCCAGTATAGTTTTATTCCTGCGAATGGGGGCCTGGGCCTTATCCATTGTACTAATAATGTACCTGAGTCCAGACTTTCGTTCGTTAAATTATACGCTTATGTTCTGGACAGCAGGCTCATTTATAGCATGCAGCACTGGTGTTCTCTATGTCGTAAAAACAGGAGCTGGAGGCTGGAGCAAACCAGTAGCTTGGCAGTGGCTAATATCTGGAATAAAAATAGCTATTCCCTTCCTGATTGCAACGCTTGCATTACGAGGAATTTTCACCCTAGACCGCTACCTGGTAGAGCACCTAGTCGGACTTAACATTCTAGGTGCTTACGTACTGTTTTTCGGACTTGCTAACGCTCTCATGTCTTTTCTAGACTCTGGGGTATTTACGTTCATCTATCCAAAGCTGATAGCAGCTCATGCACAAAACAAGCCCGAAGAATTCAATACCGAGATGCGGAAACTAATAAAACAAACAATAGCGGTAAGCCTAATTTTCTCTGCGACCTCCATGTTTATGATAGAGCCTATTCTAGATTGGATCGACAAACCTTTATACCATGAACAAATAATGCTTTATCCATGGATCATGCTTGCGGTACTTATATTTTGCATATCCATGATCCCTCACTATGGTCTTTACGCCAAAGGAAAAGACAGACAAATAATCATTAGCCACATCTGCGGATTTATTGTTTTTTCAGGATCCACACCGCTATATCTCGGCATATCAAGGGAATTGGCCGTGCCATTTGGGCTATGCACCGCATTTTCCCTAGTATTTCTAATAAAATTTATATCGTACCGAAAACTAATCAAAGCTACAAACTAACTACAACGTGGATATCAAAATGAAAGTACTAGCGGTTATTCCTGCCAGAGGTGGATCGAAAGGAATTCCACGAAAAAGCATTAGACCTTTGGCAGGAAAGCCAATGATCTATTACGCAATTCAAGCATGTAAAAATGCAATTGGCATTGACCGAGTAATCGTCACTACAGACGACGACGAAATTGCACTCCTCTCTGAGCGCTTCGGCGCAAACATAATTATGCGGCCGCAATCACTTGCAATCGACAGCGCAACTCTTGATCCTGTTATTGCTCATGCGACTGAAGCAGCCGAAAAAAAATACAATGAACACTATGACATTATCATAACAGTACAACCGACCTCGCCGCTTGTACTACCCATTGATTTGGAACATGCACTCGATTTTTTTAGAAACACATCAGTAGATACAGTTCTCTCGGTAGTCGATGATCGCCACCTGTGCTGGACTATAAATGAAGGCAAGCCCCAGCCGACATACACCGCTAGAGTCAATCGTCAACAACTACCAAAAAACTACCGGGAAACCGGCGCAGTTATCGGGTGCACCAGAAATCAGTTAAAAAGCGGCTCAAGAATAGGTAACAACACTTCTTTGCTGGAGATACCTCAAAGAAGAAGCTTTGATATTGATACTTTTGAAGATCTCTATTTATGCGAAAGCATACTAAAAAGAAAGCGAGTTGTGTTTTCGGTAGTCGGATACCCTGAAGTAGGCCTAGGACATGCGTATCGCGCAACAATGCTTGCGCACGAACTCGTAAACTACGATCTTTATTTCGTATGCGAAAACAAAAGCAAATTAGCTGGCGAACACATCAGTAAACACAACTACAATGTACATTATTCCCCCGACGGAAAGCTATTTGAAACTATCAAAGGTCTAGCTCCCGACTTAGTGATCAATGACATCCTAGACACATCCGAAGAATATATAAAGAATCTGAAATCCACTGGTTGCAGAGTTGTAAACTTTGAAGATCTCGGCGCTGGATACCCATATGCAGACCTTGTTATTAACGCACTCTACCCTGGATCATTACCAGTGCCGCACGCCTTAGTTGGCCCTGAATTCTTTTGCTTGCGCGATGAGTTTCTTTACACTCCAGAACCTTTGAACAAACAAAGCGTAGATCGAATCCTCATTACATTTGGCGGAGTTGATGAAGGCAATTTAACAGCTCGCATAACAAATTTGATCGCACCAATTTGTATAGAAAAAAATATAGCTCTAGATATCGTAACTGGCCCTGGTTACAGTCATCAAAGCGAGCTTTCTGAAGTAATTAGCACCCACTCTGACGCCAATATCACTCTAGCCTCAAGTACGTCTCGAATTTCAGACTTCATGTACAAAGCTGACGTTGCGATTACTTCAGGTGGACGCACGGTACTCGAGCTAGCTTCACTTCTTGTTCCTACAATAGTTATTTGCCAAAACGAAAGAGAGACAACACATAGTTTCGCATCAGAAGAGAATGGCATTATAAATCTAGGCTACCGCCTCGACACCTCCGATGTAGATATAGTTCGAAATATTCGCACTTTAGTCGAAAACGATATTGCACGATTACATATGATTTCAAAGCTGCGAGCTCTCGACTTGAGTCAAGGAAAGAAACGAGTAATCTCCCAAATCACCTCCTTAATAAAAGAGTAGTTCTAAAATGCAGAATAAGCACTTCACAATTGGCAAACACATAATTTGCAATCCACTTCAACCATATGTGATAGCTGAAATCGGCGTAAACCATAGTGGAGATATGGAGCTAGCAAAGCGACTCATCAAAGAGGCCAAGGAAGGTGGAGCTCATGCAGCCAAATTTCAGTCT
This sequence comes from Pseudomonas sp. VI4.1, assembly GCF_002029345.1. Classification (NCBI taxonomy): domain Bacteria; kingdom Pseudomonadati; phylum Pseudomonadota; class Gammaproteobacteria; order Pseudomonadales; family Pseudomonadaceae; genus Pseudomonas; species Pseudomonas sp. VI4.1. The sequence continues at coordinate 18,371 of NZ_MULM01000120.1, read as the reverse complement.
TACAAAGCTGAGAAAATTGCCTCTAGACATAGTCCTGCTTACTGGGACACAACCAAAGAGTCAACCGAAAGCCAATACAAGCTATTTCAGATGTACGACAGCTTTGAACCTGAAGATTACGCAGAGCTTGCAAGATACTGCAAAGAACTTGACATCGATTTTTTATCAACGCCCTTTGATCTCGAAGCAGTAGATTTTTTAAACCCTTTAATGCCACTTTTCAAAATTGCTTCTGCAGACATCACAAATATCCCACTGATCCGGAAGTGCGCAAAAACCGGAAAACCTCTGATAATGTCGACAGGTGCTTCAACATTGGCAGAAATTGAGCATGCCATTAATGTCGCTAGAGAAGCAGGGGCAAAAAATATAGCACTGCTTCACTGCGTACTAAACTATCCTACCCCCAAAGAAAATGCCCAACTTGGAATGATCAAAGTACTTAGCCGAACATTTCCAGACTGTCTAATAGGCTACTCCGACCATGTCGTTCCTGACGAGACTATTAGCGCACTAGAAGCAAGCGTACTGCTTGGCGCTTGCATATTAGAAAAACACTTTACCCATGACAAAGCTCTGCCAGGCAATGACCATTATCACGCCATGGATAAGCACGACCTTAGGCGTTTCATGGAAAAAGTAGAGTCTTATAGAACCTTAATCTCCGGGGAAAGTAAAAATCTAGAGAAGGAACAGTCTGCCCGTCTGCATGCAAGACGTAGTATTGTTGCAGCCCGTAATATAAAAGCAGGTGAAAAGCTATCAGAAGAAAATTTAATTGCCAAGCGTCCAGGCCATGGCATTAGCCCTACGCATTGGGATGAAGTTATTGGCAAAAATGTCATATGCGACATAGAAACTGACACGCTAATTTCATGGAGCAATATCGAATAAAAAACCCCCAACACATTAACTTTCAATGTGGCTGTGAATTCACAGCCACATTTACCAACCAGCCCCTTACGAATAAACTCTTCATAAAATATAGCAGCCAGCATCAGACCAGATGCTTAATTCTGCACCTAACCATGTGAAAAACCTCGAACAAAATCCGTTTCAAACATTGCCACAGCACAGCACCAACGCACCAATCTCAAAGTAGAGATCTCTATTCAATCAAGCACCGCGCGCTTACTTTAAGCAGCACTCACATAAAACACTATTACCTAATGAATATTTTTATTTGCACAAAACCACTTCAAATCATGGTCTGCATGATTTTAAACAAGAAAAACTTATGCGATTATTTATATTTGGTGGATAGCTTTAACGGCTCACAAGAAATCGCAGCAACCGTACAACTAGAAAAGGCATTTAAAAAAACAATATTATTCAAAACAAGAGATGATGCGCTTCGTGCTGCCGCCGATGAAAACCCTAAGAGGGTTTTTATTGATAGCGATGTGGGTCTGAAGCTTTTTATCAATCTTCTCAAGCTTAAAATAAAATCACCAAAAACAGAGATTCATGTGTATGAAGAAGGGATAGGGACTTATCGAACAGATCTGATACCTAATAAGTTAAAGAATCTAGTTTTTACCGCCCTTGGGGTGGGCTGCTATTTCGGAGGTGCATCCCTTACCAAGAAGATCCACATATTCAACCCTTCTCTTTATAAAAAAAACATCCCATTTCTATCGAAGAAGATAGAAAAAATAGAAGACGATTTCTCATTCTGGATATCAAGTAATAAAGACAGTTTGATTGAGGTTTTTAGCCCAGGTTTTAAAGTCGAAAATCTTGAAAGCTTAGATCTGGCAAGAGTATATTTGTCGGACTGGGAAATGGATGTAGAGTTTATAGCGAAGCTCGCTAAATTAGGTAGAGTATTCGTAAAACCTCATCCGCACATCAAAAGAATAGCACTCGACGAGATAACAACAAACAACAACATCGAATTGGTGCCAGGCGCGCTCCCCGCCGAGCTACTTATGATTTTACTTGCGGACAAGTTTCAAAATGTCAAGATTTATCACAAGAACTCAAGCTGTATGAACTACATTTCCAGCGAGAGAATAGAAGGGATAGCCCATAACAAAAACACAAGCTTATCCTAACACGAACTTATGTAAAATCTGAGGTATAGTTATCCATAAATAAAAAGCTCGCCACCAACTGCTTATTGCAAACTCACAGAGTTCGTCTCAGAGCATGCTGCCGCAAGCTGAGCGCAACACTTGGACTTTCGGTATGGTGCTGCCATGTTATGCCGCGTACTCAGCGTTGAATAACGCTATAATATTTCCATAGAGTAGAAGTTAGATCACAATGAGTAGAATTGGCTATAAACCCATAGATTTGGTCACGCTATCAATCTCGCTCGGCATTGCTTTTATTCCTCTTTGCTTAGTTTGGACGTCAATAGAGATGTCTTTAGTGTTATCATTTTTTTCGGTAAGCGGCCTGATAGCTGCGGTGCTCCCTCGGTATATCGCAAAAAATAATGCTTTGATAATATCCGCACTTGTTTTTTTTACTCTGTTTTTCGTTGTTGCGCCTGTAGTGCAGTTAGCGTACTCTCCTAGCGTCTTGGTCAATACAATGCTGCTTGACGCGGAAACTGCAAGCTATGCAAACTTATACGTAGCGTTCTTTTTGCTGGTGTTTATTATAAGTACCGAATTTTTTCTGAAAAAGGTTCGCTGCCAGCCCATTACGATAGCTACATCAAACGACAAAATATCAATAAGTGCATTAGTCCTCGTGTCGGCGTGTATTTCTATATACGCTTTTTTAGATATGTCAGCATCATCCGCACTGATCCAGACAGAGACAGACCCGACTAGTCAAGCACTAAAATATAAAATTATTTACTTTATTCCATTTTTCGCAATTTCTATTTTGTTGCAGACCAACCTTAAGAGCAGTAAGAAATTAATTGTCTTTGTGATTCTCTTGTTATGTGTTTTTGCAACAAAGAATTATTTGACAGAACGGCGGAATGCGATCGGCCCCGTTTACCTTTCGATAATAGCGTTGGCGTTCCCAGTAATCGTCAGGAAGGGGAGATTGTTTTTTTATTTTATACTGTCCGTTATGGTAGTTGCCTTTCCTGCCTCATCACTACTCACTCACGCTAAACGTGGAGAGGAAATTTCCTTATCCTATTCGGCAGTGACTGATGCAATATTAAAGCACTTCCTTGAATTGCATTATGATGCGTGGGCAAATTTTGTCGCAACTATAGAAATGGTCAACAAATCCGGACATACCATGGGAGGGCAACTAATAGGTAGTGTTTTCTTTTTCATTCCCAGGTCATTATGGGAGAGTAAACCCTACCCCACTGGCGTTATGATTGGCGATTATCTTTCAGGAAAATATCAAATGTGGTTCAACAATCTTTCGGCTCCTATTGTAGCAGAGGGATACCTTGACTTCGGCGCAATCGGTATAGTTTTTTTTGCAATAGCAACGTCATATTTTTGTATAAAGATTAAAGCATTATCGCTAACCGGAAATTATTTGCACTTTACTCTGTACGTGTATGCTTCGTTCTTCTTGTTTTTTATTCTTAGAGGAGCCTTACTTCCAGCAACTGTTTATTTTTTTGGTGCCGTAGCGACAATTTATTTAGTACCTATCTTTATGCGCCGATATCGTTTTAATTATAAGTCTGCACACTTGCTAGCGGGCTTTACTCGAAAACACAAATGAGTGGAGAAGGTGTGCCTGCGTTGATTTGTGACCAAAACAAACTTTTTCTGGTTAAACTATTCAATCGAGCAGCTTATTTTACTCGCAATATTTGAAATTCAAGGAGCATCCATTTGCGCTTAGTTCTTGCTCATAACATCTACGGCTCTGCATCTCCATCCGGCGAAAATCAAGTTTTCCAAACGGAAAAACAACTCCTTCTCAATTATGGGCACGAGCTGCAATTTTTCACTCGTGAAAACGATGAACTTCACGCCAGAGGCGCTTTGGGCGTGGTAGCGGGGGCACTGGCCACCCCCTGGAACCCTTGGATGGCAAAAGCCATTCTAAAACAGGTGAAGGAATTCAAACCGGATGTAGTCCATGTCCATAATACTTTTCCGCTAATTTCCCCATCGATCTTTCATTCTATTGGCAGCCGCGCAGCCCGTGTTCTGACTCTGCACAATTACCGTCTTTTCTGCCCTGCCGCGATACCCATGCGCGATGGCAAGGTTTGCATCGATTGCTTCGACAAGCGCTCGCCCATGCCTGCCATGATCCATGGCTGCTACCGCGGCAGTCGTGCAGCGACGCTGCCACTAGCTTTAAACGTGGGTATACATCGGGCTTTGGGTACCTGGACGCATCAGGTAGATGCATTTATCTGCCTTTCCGAGTTCCAGCGCGAGTTGATGATCGAAGCCGGGCTGCCACGGGATAAGGTGCATGTCAAACCCAATTTCTATCCCGGTAATCCGGCGATTGTTGCCTGGCCCGACCGTAAACCCTATATCGTGTTTGCTGGGCGCCTGACCCCGGAAAAGGGTGTTATCAGCCTCTTGCGTGCCTGGCAGGCTTGGGGCACTGCGGCTCCTGAACTGCGTCTGGTGGGTGATGGGGAACTGCGACCGGAACTTGAGCGCATGGCGGCTGGTTTGCCTGTTCGCTTTCTGGGCCACGTCACGGCAGATGAGGCGCAAAGGCAGATAGCTAACGCTCGTTTACAAGTTCTGCCTTCGGAGTGGTTTGAAGGTTTCCCGATGGTTGTTCGTGAGGCATTTGCTTTCGGTACACCAGCCTCGGTCTCCGACCTAGGCCCCTTGCCCTCAATCGTACAGCATGGCAAAAGCGGTGTCGTCTTCCAGCCTGCCAACCCGCAGTCCCTGTTGCAAGAAATTCGCGCTGCTTGGGAAACGCCAGGGCTATTGGAAAAACTGGGCCGAGGTGCGCGAGCCGAGTTCGAAAACAAATACACTGAGGAAGCCAATTACGCCTCTTTGATGGAGATTTACCAGCAAGCGATAAAAGTCTCACGCAATAAATAAGCAGGGTGCCTGTGATCCGCTCGCTAGACCTTTGCCGCCTTGATCCACTCCCGTAGTGTTACCTTTCACTGATTGAACGAGTAAAGATAGATGACCAAAAAAAAAGCTCTTATCACTGGCATCACCGGCCAGGATGGCTCCTACCTCGCAGAATTCCTGCTGGAAAAGGGCTATGAAGTGCATGGCATCAAACGCCGTGCCTCCTCCTTCAATACCCAGCGTGTAGACCATATCTACCAAGACCCACACGTCGACAATCAGAATTTTATTCTGCACTACGGTGATCTGACCGATTCGTCCAACCTCACCCGCATCATTCAGCAGGTGCAGCCGGACGAGGTCTACAACCTTGGCGCCCAGTCTCACGTAGCCGTGAGCTTCGAGTCACCTGAGTACACCGCAGATGTGGATGCCATGGGTACTCTGCGCATTCTCGAGGCTATCCGCCTACTTGGGCTGGAGAAAAAGACTCGCTTCTATCAAGCCTCCACCTCCGAACTCTACGGTTTGGTGCAGGAAACTCCACAGAAGGAAACAACCCCTTTCTACCCGCGCTCGCCCTATGCAGTGGCCAAGCTTTATGCTTATTGGATCACAGTAAACTACCGCGAAGCCTATGGCATGTATGCCTGTAACGGCATCTTGTTCAATCACGAATCACCGCGCCGTGGTGAAACATTCGTGACCCGTAAAATCACCCGCGCCCTTGCCAATATCGGGTTAGGCCTGGAGCGATGCTTGTTCCTCGGCAATATGGATGCACTTCGTGATTGGGGCCACGCGAAAGATTATGTTCGTATGCAGTGGATGATGTTGCAACAGGAGCAACCGGAAGATTTCGTGATTGCTACTGGTGTGCAATATTCGGTTCGTGAATTTGTTCAGTGGTCTGCCGCCGAGTTGGGAGTTAGCCTCCGCTTCGAAGGCGAAGGTGTGGATGAACAGGGTATTGTCGAGCGCATTGACGGTGACAAGGCACCGGCGCTTAAGGTAGGTGATGTAGTAGTACGTGTTGATCCACGCTACTTCCGCCCTGCCGAAGTGGAAACGTTGCTCGGCGATCCTACCAAGGCCAAGACCAAGTTGGGCTGGGTACCGGAAATCACGGTGCAGGAAATGTGCGCGGAGATGGTTCGTGAAGATCTCAAGGTCGCGCAACGTCACGCCCTGCTAAAGCTGCACGGCCATGACTTGCCAGTGTCGACGGAGAACTAAGCGTGACCGGTATAATGAATCAGAACATTTTTGTTGTTGGACATCGCGGAATGGTCGGCTCGGCCATCGTCCGCCGCCTGCAGGTTTTGGGCTACAACAATATACTGACTGCCGGTCGCGACGAGTTGAACCTGCTTGACCAGAACGCGGTGCAGGACTTCTTCAGGGCAAACCGAATTGACCAAGTCTATTTGGCCGCAGCTAAGGTGGGTGGCATTCACGCCAACAATACCTACCCGGCGGATTTCATCTACGAAAACCTGATGATCGAGGCCAATGTCATCCAGGCCGCGCATTCCAACGACGTGCAAAAGCTGCTGTTTCTCGGCTCTTCCTGCATCTATCCCAAGCATGCGGAACAACCGATGAAGGAGGAGGCGCTGCTGACCGGCATTCTCGAGCCGACTAACGAGCCCTACGCCATCGCCAAGATCGCAGGTATCAAGCTGTGCGAAAGCTACAACCGTCAGCATGGCCGAGATTATCGCAGCGTGATGCCAACCAACCTGTATGGCCCGCACGACAACTATCACCTGGAAAACAGCCATGTGATTCCGGCACTGCTGCGCCGTTTCCACGAAGCGGTAAAACGCGGTGACGAGGAAGTAGTTATCTGGGGCAGCGGCAATCCGATGCGAGAGTTCCTGCATGTCGACGACATGGCTGCAGCCAGTGTGCATGTGATGGCGCTGGATAGCATGACCTATCAAACCAACACCCAGCCAATGCTTTCCCACATTAACGTCGGCACCGGCGTGGACTGCACTATCCGCGAGCTGGCGGAAACCATTGCCAAGGTTACCGGTTTCTCTGGGCTGTTGTGCTTCGATGCCAGCAAACCAGATGGCGCACCGCGCAAGCTGATGGATGTGTCGCGACTCAACGCGCTTGGCTGGCAGGCCATTATCAATCTGGAAGATGGACTGCGTGATGCCTACGACTGGTATGTCAACAACGTGGAAGAAGCACGGACGCACTGATGAAGATCCTGCTATACGGCATCAATTACAGTCCCGAGCTCACTGGCATCGGTAAATACAGCGGCGAAATGGCCTGCTGGCTGGCAGCTCAGGGACATGAAGTCCGAGTAGTGACGGCGCCGCCTTACTATCCGGACTGGAAGGTATGGCAAGGCTTCAGCTCCTGGCGTTTTTCTAAGCGTCAGGAAGCCGGTGTTACGGTCATTCGTTGCCCGCTCTATGTTCCTTCCCGTCCGACTGCAATCAAGCGCTTGCTACACCTGATCAGTTTCTCCCTGTCTTCGGCATTTGCGGTTTTGGCACAGCTGAGATGGAAGCCCGATCTGGTCATGCTTGTGGTGCCGACTATGTTTTGCGCACCTCAGGCTCTCGCCTTGGCAAAGCTGACAGGCGCAAAGTCGGTACTGCACATTCAGGACTACGAAGTGGATGCCCTGTTTGGCCTTTCTATCGTCAAAGGCGACAAACTCAAACGTTTCGCTTTTGCCTTTGAACGAGCGGTATTACGCGCATTTGACAGAGTATCTACAATTTCCAGTGGCATGCTGCAACGGGCGGAGCAAAAGGGTGTAGATAAAGAACAGCTGCGTTTCTTTCCGAACTGGTCGGAAACAGCCCGCTTCCACGATGTACCACGTAATGCACAACTGTTGAGCCGACTCGGTGTAGATCCGGCCAAGCGAGTGCTACTTTACTCTGGAAATATCGGCGAAAAGCAAGGTCTGGAATGTGTTATTGACGCCGCTGAACAGTTAGCAGAACGAACGGAGTTGGTCTTCTTGGTTGTTGGTGAGGGGGCTGGGAAAGCGCGCTTGCTGGATATGTGTCTGCAACGTGGGCTCAGTAATGTGATTTTTGCGCCTCTACAGCCCTATGAGGATTTACCGTCACTTCTGGCATCTGCAGATTGCCATCTGGTTATCCAAAAACGCGGTGCAGCAGATGCGGTTTTGCCATCCAAACTTACTAATATCCTGGCGGTGGGTGGAAATGCGTTGATAACCGCCGATCCTGATACAAGTTTGGGATTACTCTGTTCGGAGTATCCAGGCATCGCTACTTTGGTTGAACCCGAGTCGGTTCGCGCCTTGATTATGGGTATTGAAGCGGTTTTAGCTATGCCGGTACCAAACGTAATTGCCACCCGCTATGCGAGTGAGTTTCTTGACAAAGACCACATCCTGACACGTTTTCTGGCTGAGATTTAATCATGTGGCTCAGTGATGATTTGTTTCGCACCGTTGTTGCCTCAACACCATTAATTTCAATGGATCTGGTTGTACAAAACTCCCACGGAGAAATCCTTCTAGGCCAGAGGCTAAACCGACCAGCACAGGGCGTTTGGTTCGTTCCTGGCGGGCGCATCTTGAAAAACGAGACGATGGATGTAGCGTTTAGTCGATTGACCAAAGAGGAATTGGGCAAAGCCTTCCAGCGTAGCGAAGCTCGTATGCTAGGTGCATATGAGCATTTCTATACCAACAGCGTATTTGGCGATTCGGGCAACAGTCCGGACACCCATTACGTAGTACTCGCTTATCAGCTTGTTCTGGCGGAAGGCGAAGACCTGCAACCAACGAACACCCAGCATGATTCCTATCGCTGGTGGCCATTGACCGACGCGCAGGCGAGCGAAGAAGTACACGACAACACACGTGCCTATCTCGATGATCTGCGTTAACTCTTCGAACCATGCAAAGGACGCTTGAAATGTTTTTCCCGATAATCATGGCAGGTGGTTCCGGCTCCCGTTTGTGGCCGCTCTCGCGGCAACTCAATCCCAAACAGTTTCTCCCGCTGGCCGATGCCGACTTCTCCATGCTGCAGGCCACCATAAAACGGCTTGAGGGGCTGGACGCCGCGTTACCACGGTTGATTTGCAACGAGCAGCACCGTTTCCTCGCAGCCGAGCAAATGCGTCTCCTGGGGATGGAACAGGTCAATATCCTGCTTGAGCCAGTAGGCCGTAATACAGCGCCAGCTATAGCCTTGGCAGCTCTGCAGGCCTGCAACGATTCTGAAGATCCAGTATTGCTGATCCTGGCTGCAGACCATCTAATTCGGGATGATCAAGCATTCCAAGCCAGCATCCGGGCTGCCTTGCCATTGGCCCAAATTGGCAAATTGGTCACTTTCGGCATTGTTCCAACACATCCGGAAACCGGCTACGGTTATATCGAAAAAGGCGACAACATAGGTTCCGATGGTTTTATGGTGAGCCGTTTTGTCGAAAAACCCGACCAGCTAACCGCGCAGGAATACCTAGCTAGCGGCGACTATTTTTGGAACAGCGGAATGTTCATGTTCCGCGCCCGTCGTTATCTGGAAGAGTTAGAGCATTTCCGTCCCGATATTTTTGTGGCGTGTCGCGATGCTTTAGCGGGTGGTTCGCAAGACATGCACTTCACGCGTGTGGATCAGGCAGCCTTTACCGCCTGCCCGGCGGACTCGGTTGATTATGCGGTAATGGAAAAAACCTCTGATGCCGTGATGGTGCCACTGGACGCGGGCTGGAGCGATATCGGCTCTTGGTCGGCGCTCTGGGAAGTTAGCGAGAAAAACGAGCAGGGAAATGTCTTTAAGGGCGATGTACTTGATCAAAACTCACGCAATACATATGTGCATGCTGATAGCCGCCTTGTAGCAACTGTTGGCTTGGAAAACTTGGTAATAGTTGAAACTAAGGACGCGATACTGGTCGCCCATAAAGACCATGTACAGGACGTGAAGAAAATAGTCGAACAGTTGAAAGTAGATTCTCGCGGTGAGCATATCAACCATCGTGAAGTGTATCGCCCGTGGGGGACCTATGACAGCATCGACAACGGTCACCGATATCAGGTTAAACGCATTACGGTAAGACCGGGTGCAAAGTTATCAGTCCAGATGCATCATCATCGTGCAGAGCATTGGATTGTCGTTAGTGGTACCGCCAAAGTAACTAATGGTGAAAAGACCTACCTGGTTACGGAAAATCAATCGACTTATATTCCGATTGGGCAGGTCCACGCTTTGGAGAACCCAGGTGTCATCCCATTAGAGCTGATTGAAGTACAATCCGGCTCATACTTGGGCGAGAACGATATCGTACGCTTTGAAGATAAATATGGTAGGGCCTGATGCACGTACTGCCTCTATGACTTTTTGAATGGAAGCTATTTTTTGACTCAGAAGATTCTGGTTACCGGTGGCGCTGGTTACATTGGTTCCCACACCACCTTAGCTCTGCTCCAGGCTGGTTACGAAGTGGTTGTACTGGATAACCTTTGCAACAGTTCGCGGGAGTCACTTCTGCGAGTTGAAAAAATTTGTGGCAAAGAGCCTGTATTTGTTCAAGGCGATATCCGAGACCGCGAATTGCTCGATGATATTTTTTCCAGACATCGGATCAGCGCTGTCCTGCACTTTGCAGGATTAAAGGCCGTTGGAGAGAGTATTTGTAAGCCACTCTGTTACTACGACAACAATGTCAAAGGCAGTGTAACTCTTTGCCAAGCCATGGCTGCGGCGGGGGTATTTCGTCTTGTATTCAGCTCCTCCGCGACAGTCTATGGTGAACCGACGCAAATGCCGATCAACGAAGACTTCCAGACTGGGGTTCCAACCAACCCCTATGGTCGTTCCAAGCTGATGGTTGAGGAGTTATTAAAGGATTTAGCAAATTCTGACTCCCGTTGGAGTATCGCATTGCTGCGTTACTTCAATCCAGTTGGCGCACACGATAGCGGACTGATCGGTGAAGATCCAAATGGCATCCCCAATAACCTGCTCCCGTATGTTAGCCAAGTGGCAATCGGTAAACTTCCACAACTCGCGGTTTTTGGTGCCGATTACCCGACCCCCGACGGAACCGGCATACGCGACTATATCCATGTGGTCGACCTAGCTGAGGGGCATCTAAAAGCTTTGCAAGCGATAACTCAAAAAAATGGTGTAAATACCTGGAACCTAGGAACCGGAACCGGTTACAGCGTATTGGAAATGATCCGCGCTTTTGAAAAAGCTAGCGAGAAACCAGTACCGTTCGAAATAGTGGACCGTCGCCCGGGTGACATCGCCGAATGCTGGGCTGACCCTCGTAAGGCCGAACTAGAGCTCGGATGGAAGACGGAGCGAGGACTGCAGGAGATGATGGCCGATACCTGGCGCTGGCAACTGCTTAATCCTCAGGGTTATGCAACCAAGCGCCACTGAGAAAAAATTATCGTGTAGAGGCCGCCCCTCCTATATTTTCCAGCAGAAAAATTTCCAAAAAGCCTTGCCTTAACAGCTCTAGCTTGCATTACAGACACCTACTGCAATACTCTTATCCAATAACCCTCAGGGACTATCCTTTCAAGGAGCATGAACATGAAAAAGCTACTGGCCTTGGCCCTCGTCACCTCCATCAGTCTGCCTTTGATGGCTGCTGAAACAGCTCCTGCAAAAGCCCCTACCACAACTGCTACCGCACCTGAGGCGACCTCGGGCCTGTCCCTGTCGACGCCAATCGCAGGTGCTGTAACAGTTGGCACCGGTCTGGCCATTGGCGCGGGTCTTGTCGCTATCGGCGTCGCTGCCTCCAACAGCAGTGGTGGTGGTGGCAACGACGGTACTCCGGGCACTACTGGTGGTGGCACCTCGGGCACTTCAGGTACTACTGGCACTCGGTAACTCTCCCCGCTTAAAGTTCGATACGCTAACCTCCCAGCCCTGCTGGGAGGTTTTGTTTTGCCTTTTCCCTTCGAGCAATTTCGACAATGAATCGCGCGCTTCCCTTGGCCATGCTGGTTGGCCTGACCCTGCAAGGCTGCATTTTCTCCCCTGGTCAGCACATGGACACAGGCAATCTGGTACGTGAAGGTTCACCCGAAAGCAGCCGGATCGAGCTGGTTCCGATTACACCGAAGTTGGTGGCTATTGAAGCTGCCTCTGATCATTCGAACGCCGTAGCGCCGGAGTTGCTGCGCTACCAGCCGGCAGAATACCGAATTGGTGCTGGTGATCTTATTTACATCACTGTCTGGGACCACCCGGAGCTGACGGCGCCTTCCGGCCCACAGCAGCAAATTGAAGCGAACGGACGCCTGGTCCGCCCGGATGGCACGCTCTTCTATCCTTACGTAGGAACGATCGAAGCTGCCGGTAAAACTATCGAAGATCTGCGTTCGATTATTGCGTCCCGCTTGGCCAAGGTAGTCGCAGAGCCCCAAGTGGATGTCAGCATCCTGCGCTTTGTCAGCCAGAAGGTTATTCTTTCCGGTGCGTTCCTTAAAACTGGTCAGGTTCCAATCACCAATACTCCCCTGAGGCTATTGGATGCTATAGGACAAGGCTCAGTCGTGGCAGAATCTGCTGACATCTCAGGTCTGGTTCTCAAGCGCGACGGTCGTGAATACCTCATCGATCTTGATGCGCTCAATCGCAAAAACTCGAACCTGCAAAGCCTATATTTGAAAGACGGCGATCAATTGCACCTACCGTACAATGACCAGAAAAAGGTCTATGTGTTGGGTGAAGTTGTCGCAACGCGCGCCCTTATTTTCAAGGGCAGCAACATGAACCTCACCGATGCTCTTGGCAGTGTTGGCGGCTTGCGCCAGGAAACCTCCAGCGGTAAGGAGGTTTATGTAATCCGCGGGGTAGAGAATCTTGCGGATGAACCAGTCAAGGTCTTTCAGATTGATCTGAAATCGCCTTCGGCCTTCGCCCTTGCTCAGCACTTCAAATTGCAACCGCAGGATGTGGTCTATGTCGGCCCCGCCGATGTCACCCGCTGGAACCGCTTTATCAGCCAGGTATTCCCGACCGCCAACCTGTTGAGTACGGGTGTCGGTATTCAGGATGACTTGGGCAACAACTAAGAACTGGAATTCTTGTGAAATTTCTGCGACTGGCCACCCTATCGGTGGCCTCCTTGCTGGTGAGCGCCTGCAACCCGTTGATGACCGCTTCCATGGATACACTCAAGGCCGCTTTCGAAGGACCTGAGCCCCTGGAACTAACCCGCCAACAGGTGGATGCGACTCCGTACTACCAGATCACCATTGCCGCACCTACGGGTGAAGCAGTGATGGCGTTGGTGCGTCTTCAGGAAGGTGTAGGATTCTGGATGGCCTCGACTCGCCAGATCCTGATGTTTGAGGACGGCCTGGCCATCCGCAGTGTCGGCTTCAATGACAACCTCGATGGCACCCGCTTTGAAGGTGAATCCCCCTTCAAGACCGGTCTACACCGCATCGTCAATGGCCTGCAAACCCGTCGTCAGGTGGACTTTACCGACGGTTATCGGATGGGCGTGATCCTCACCAGCCGCTTTGAGAAAAAAGGCCTGGAAACCGTACACATCCTTGACCGCAATGTGGAGTTATTGCGCGTGGACGAAGAGATCGCAATGGACGGTCTGAGCTTTAGCGCGCGGAACCAGTACTGGGTCGACCCTGCCGACGGCTTCATCATGGCCAGTGTCCAGCACCTGACCCCCGAATTGCCCCTACGCATTGTTCAAGTGCGCCCGAATAAGCCGGTAGTGCAATGATTCTTCGTTCCTCCTGGCTGCTTTGTTGCAGCCTGTTCATGACGTTTGCCGTTAATGCTGAATCGCAGGTAACCGTGCAAGGCGATGCCACCAAACCCGGGCGTTACCCGTTCCAGGAAGGCACTCGCCTGCATGACGTTTTGCTGCCAGCCCAGGTTAGTCCGAAGGCTTACCTGCTCGGTGCTGCGTGGTTGCATGTCCCGCTGCGCAATGCGCAGGAGCGCCTGAAGTTGGGCGTACTCTTTGATCTTGCAACCATGCGAAGCAACGCGCTTCAGGATGACGAGACCGGGTTGGCAGCGCTCGCTGCGCGCCTGAGCGACAAAGTGCAAGCCATGCCGGTGACCGGTCGTAGGGTGGCCCAGCTCGATCCAGTACGGGTTGAACTGAACCGTGGTGACAACCCCTACCTGAGCAATGGTGATGTGCTGCTGTACCCTCCCCGTCCTACCACAGTAAGGGTAGTGGGCGCGGTGCTGGGTGAATGCGAGCTGGCGTACCAGCCTTTGCAGCCGGCCATCAGCTATCTGAAAAGCTGTCCGCGTGATCCTGGCGCCGACGCTGATCAGCTCTTTGTCATCCAGCCGGATGGGCGCGTTTTCCAGCAAGGTATCGCGCTCTGGAACGAAACTAAATCTGTACCGCCCGCGCCGGGAGCGCGTATTTATGTGCCGCTGCGCAGTAGCGCCAAGGGTGATCCTACGCCTGATCTGAACACCGAACTGGCCGCTTTCATCGCCACCCAGCCGCTGCTGGAGGTGAAGCCATGAAGTGTCATTTGATCCCTTGCCTGTTGCTTGGCTGCTGCACATGGGCGGTAGCCGAGCCGCGCTATACACAGAGCGACTTTGGTGGCGTAGGTTTATTGCAGACTCCCAGCGCGCGCATGGCGCCAGCTGGCGAACTATCTTTAACTGCCAGCCGTACTGATCCCTACAGCCGCTACAGCATGTCTTTTCAGCCCTTCAATTGGCTGGAAGGGTCGTTCCGTTACACCTCGATCAGCAACCGCGATTATGGTCCGGAATCCTTGAGCGGTAGCCAAAGCTACAAAGACAAGGCGATTGACGCCAAAATCCGCCTGCTTGAGGAAAGCCACTGGATACCGCAGGTCGCATTAGGCGCGCGTGACATTGGTGGTACCGGTCTGTTCTCCAGTGAATATTTTGTCGGTAACAAACGCCTGGGTAGTTTTGACCTGAGTTTGGGCCTTGCTTGGGGCTACATCGGTAACCGTGGAGATATCGACAACCCCCTAGGCTGGGTGGACGACAAGTTCGACGAGCGACCAACTCCAAACAACGATCAAGTGGGTGATTTCAACGGAAATACTTACTTCCGTGGCTCCCCCTCCTTCTTCGGCGGCGTGACCTACCAAACCCCTTGGGACCCGTTGTCGCTGAAACTCGAATACGAAGGCAACGACTACCAGCACGAGCCGCAAAGCAACAACCAAGTCCAGGACTCCCCGATCAACCTCGGCCTGGTGTTCAAAGCCAACGACACAGTCGACCTCCACGCCGCCTGGGAACGCGGCAACACCGCGATGTTCGGCATCACCCTGCACACCAACTTCGCCACCCGCAAAGCACCGACCAAAAGCTTCGACCCGAAGCCCGAACCCGTGCCGGATGTCAAACCAACGACCGCGCCCACCGACGTGCAATGGGCCGGTGTCGCCAAGCGCTTGCAGAACAACGCAGGCTATACCGTCTCGCGCATCACCCAACGCGATTCCGAGCTGATCGTCTACGGCGAACAGGGCCGTTATTTCCACACCCCGAAAGCCGTCGGCCGCGCCTCGCGCATCCTCGATAACAGCGTCAACGACAAGATCGACTGGTTCACCCTGGTCGATACGCGCTACAGCTTACCGGTCCAGGAAGTCAGCCTGCCCCGGGACACTTTCCGTGAAGTGGTTCAGGAAGACCGTCCGGTGGAAGACCTGCGCCGGGTCACCGAGCAGAACGTTCCTGTGCCGCATCAGGAAAAAACCCTGTTCGCGCAGAAGCCGGATCCGTTCACCTATGGCCTGGGCCTGGGTTACAAACAGAACGTCGGTGGCCCCGACGGATTCCTGTTGTACCAGTTCAGTGCGGACCTGAACGCGGAGTATCGCTTCCAGCCTGATTTGTGGTGGAGCGGCACTCTGAGCGCCAACTTGGCGAACAACTTCGACAAATTCAAGTACGACGCCCCCAGCGGCCTGCCCCGTGTGCGTACCGACCTGCGTCAGTACATGACGACCTCGGAAGTCACAATGCCGACCTTCCAAGTGAACAAGGTCAAACAGCTGGACCAGGACCTCTACGGCATGCTCTACGGCGGTTATCTCGAATCGATGTACGCCGGCGTCGGTGGTGAAGCGCTGTACCGTCCGATGGGCGAGCGCTGGGCCGTAGGCGTGGACATGAACTGGGTCAAGCAGCGCGATTTCAATCAAGGCTTCGGGCTGCGTGACTACAGTACGATCACCGGGAATGCCACTCTTTACTACCGCAGTTCGTTCCAGGACATCCTCGGCGCGCTCAGTGTCGGGCGCTACTTGGCCAAGGATTTGGGGGTTACCCTGGACCTGTCCCGCGAGTTCAGCAATGGCGTGCGGTTCGGTGGCTGGGTGACGGTCACCAACGCGACCAAGGAAGAGTATGGCGAGGGTAGTTTCGGCAAGGGTATTTATTTCTCGATTCCGTTCGATGAACTGATGTCCAGCTCCACCACCCGCCGCGCCTCACTGGCCTGGTCACCGCTGACCCGAGACGGTGGCGCTGCACTGGCTCGCAGCTACTCGCTGTACTCGCTGACGGAGCGTCGTAACATCGATCTGTTCCACAGCAACTTCTACAAGGTCACCGAATGAAACAGCGAATTCTGCGTGTCCTGCCCAAGCTGGCGTTTTTCGTGATCCTATTGGTACTGTGTTTCGCCGGCATGCGCGGCGAGCCGGTGCCTCAGGTGTACGAAAATCAGGACAAGCTGCATCACTGGGCGGGGTTCTTTTGTTTGACCGTGAGCGCCTTTTTGGCGTTCCCCAAGACCCGGCTGATCTGGTTGCTGTTGTGGCCGCTAGTGGGTTCGATGCTGATCGAGCTGGAGCAGAGCTTGATGCCGCTGCGCACCGCGTCCTTGGGTGACATGGTGGCTAATGCGCTGGGGGTTTTGTGCGGAATGGTGGTTATTCTGGCGTGGCGGGGCTACCAAACTATGAAGCTCAAAAAGCGCTCTCCGACAGGTATCGTAGAGCGCTAATCAAGTGCTTGGTTAAGGCTGGCCGCGTTATGGAAACAACGTGGCCAGATTCGCCGAACTTCGTTTTTTCAGCGGATCAACAAGCCTCACGTCCCAGCAATCTTGCTAGTCCAACACTCATCGCTGTTGGCTCAGCCATATCGAATCTCTCAAGTAGCCGCTGGTTGTTCGCTCGTGAATGGCGAATATCACCCGAACGCGCCGGACTGTGACTAACAGGCGGCAATTCTCCCAGAACCTCCGCCAACGCCCCGAGCATTTGCTTGAGCGTGGTGGCTTTGTTCATGCCTACGTTAATGGCGCCCTCTTCGACCTCCGGCGCTTCTATCGCCTGCGCTAACACGCCAACCAAATCTTCCACATAGACAAAATCGCGAGTTTGCTCGCCATCGCCAAAAATGGTGATGGGCAGACCTTTTTGTGCTCGCTCGCTGAAAATACTTATCACACCGGAATACGGCGAGGAAGGATCCTGACGCGGGCCAAAAATATTGAAAAAACGAAACACAACGGGCTCCAGTGCGTGCTGGCGCCGGTAGAAGTCGAAATAATATTCGCTCGCCAGTTTGTCCGAAGCATAAGGTGTCAGTGGGGCTTTAGGCGTGTCTTCGTCGATCGCGAAGCCTTCACCATTGTTGCCATATACGGCTGCGCTGGAGGCGAACACCACTCGCTTGATGTTGGCTTGGCGCATGGCTTCACAAACGTTCAGCGTGCCCACGAAGTTGCTTTGATGCGTACGCACAGGATCGTCAACCGAAGCCTGGACCGAGGCCACTGCTGCCAGATGCGCGACTGCTCGGCAACCAGCCATTGCTCGTGCAACGGTTGCTGCATCGGCAACATCGCCTTCGATCAACTCGACTCGTGGATTATCGAGCGGAAGGTTGCTGCGCTTGCCGGTAGACATGTCATCGAGAATTCGAACTGTGTAGCCTTTCGCAAGCAAGACGTCAGTCAGATGGGAGCCAATAAAACCGGCGCCCCCAGTGATTAAAACAGGACCGTTAGACATGATCAAAACCTATCAATAATTTCGGGACGATGGGTTACCTCGTCTCGAAGATGTTCCCTGGTTTCATTTGAAGCGCACACAGATGCGCTGTGGGTATTTAGAGCGGTAGTTAGAGAGACGCGTTGGAATGGTCAATTGTCCCACAAATGGCACTGTGAATTCGATGAACTCTCTGAAATTTTGTACCTTTTAAACGATCCCCCACGTGGGTGCCAGGTGTCCCCTTCAAAAGGCGAAAAAAACATCTGTCGTGCAGGAGAGCTCTCCCCCACACCGAACATAGCGCTGTGATCCGTGTATGGCAGTAAGCGAACGGGCATTACAGGTTGCGTAACGGCAGCCAGTTATGCGGCAACAACCCGGCGATCTCACTGGCGCGCTGGGTCGGCAGCCGCATCAGCACATCCTTGAGATAAGCATACGGATCATGC
>NZ_MULM01000121.1:0-36215 GCF_002029345.1 Pseudomonas sp. VI4.1 | reverse complement strand
ATAGGAACGGCGTTGTGGCTGCATGAAAGACCCTCTTAAAAGGCTAGAAGTGGTGTCCACTTAAATTGAGGTGGACACCATCGCCTTTGGCGGTGGGGTCAGGAAGGTGTGTTTGCTGGCCGGTTACAATTAATCAGCGCTTCAAACGAATGAGCAGTGCAGTCATAAAGGTGGCACTACTAGGCTCTTTGAATTCGTTAGGTGCCCTTGGCGTCAACGAGCACAGCCATCAGCAAGGCATCAATCTCACCACGATTCACCCACGAGTGATTTGTCCCTCGTTGGATGACAACGTCGAATGGTTTCATGTCCACTTCCTCATCATCCAGTACGAGGGTGATGGCACCTTGCAGGAGGATTATGTAATCCGTCGTGGTGCTTTTATGCATACCGGGATCCCGTCGGGTATCAGGCTGCACATGCGCGGCGTTCATGCTGGCGAATAAGTCGCTCCAAGCTTTCGCCTTCTCTTCCGGAGAAAGGTGAGCGCTATTGGCTTCTGGCGGAATTTGGAAGAAGCGAAATACGGTTCCAGATGTAGGGGGCTCTAAGGAGTTAGAGCAGGCTCCGAGGTCAGTGTTGGTAGCGTGGTCGTGAGGGGCTTCAGCGGTTGTCCACAGCTCGGTCAAGCCACCAATTATGTTGGTGGCTGGGCCGTCCGAGAGTACGGAGGAGCGACCTTCGTGATTGTTGCAGGTGATTATCCGGCGAACAGGAATAAGCATTAACTGGCACTCTTATTATTGGTTGAGCCGTATGCGAGGCACGCTAACAATAGGTGAGCTGCCTTTCCTCATCTTACGAATCACCCGGTACCAGAGCGAGGTCATAAGCGGATGCAAACGGGTCATTTTCGGACAAGGGAACCTATTTTTCGCCGGTTGTATTTACCCTTCCTCTCGGATTTGGCGAGGAGTCTTACCTGTCCACCGCTTAAATGCGCGTCTGAAATTTGTACCGTCGCTGAAGCCTAGCTTGGCAGCGATGTCCTCGGTGCTCATCTTCGTTGTCTGCAGGTACTCAATTGCAAGGCTGCATCGGACGTCATCCAAGATCGCCCCGTAGTCTGTTCCCTCGGCCTCCAGCTTGCGACGCAGAGTTCGGGTGGTAAACCTCATCTGTTCAGCCACTTGTTCCATGGATGGGAATTTGTTCGGAGTAAGCATCATCAACTGGTACACCTCACCCGAAACGCCGGAGGATGTCTTGGCTTTGCCTATCAGTCGGTCACAGGTTTCCTGAAGCAAGCTGCGAGTTAAGCGGTTAGCCAATTGAGGTGCCTGATCCAGGATGGCGCTAGGGTAATGCAGTTCATTGGCCGGCTGATCGAATAGGCATTCGCACGCCAACCAACGTTCATACAAGGCTCTGTTTCGTGGGGCCGGGTATGAAAAGAGAGCCTTAATGGGTTGGCAGTCTGGGCCTGCCGCGTCATGTAGGTGGGTAACGTGTTGAGCCATTTGTTGCTGAATCAGAAACTCACGGGTCTCTTCAGTCATCAGGTTGAGGTAGATGTCAGAGAACTCCCAAATCGCAGCCCCAGCTTCTTCTCGCCAACTGATATGTAGGGTGGGTGTCGCAAGCGGGTGGTACTTCACGCCGAAATCAAAGAAGTCTCGGAGTGTGAGGCTGCACATCAGCGCATACCCATACATGCCATATGCCGACAAATGCATGCGAGCGCCGACCTGGAAGGCTGTAGATGCGTCTGCTGCCGCTTTGATGACGTTTTCGCAGGCCTCTATGTACTGATGGACGGAGGTCAGCGCATTTGGATCGTGGACTTTGCTGGTATCTAGATGCGTGTTGCGAAGAACCACTTCAGCAGTAATTCCTTGCTCGGCAACCGTCTCCACAAGCGTGGCTATCTTGTAGGGGGCGAAGATCTTTTGGTTCAGCAATATTTGACCGGGTGCCGGCATGGTTAGGCCTATGACTAATGTCCGAATAGGACTGGAAGATGTCCCTTAGAAACCTTATCAGACTATCGACACGCTCGTAGTATGACTCCAACAAAAAGCCCCTGGGCAATATAAAAAAACGGAGTCACCATGAAAGAAAAACTCCATGCTTGCGTCATCGGCGCGGGCCTCATGGGTCATGGCATCGCACAGGTTTTTGCTCAAGCCGGGCACAAAGTCACCATTTGCGACCCAGACGCTGCCATCCTTGAGGTTGCTCCCCAACGTGTCGCTCACAACCTTGAGCAGATGGGGATTTCCCCTGGCGCTGTACTCGCTAACATATTCCTGACGCAGGATCTAAAAAGCGCTGCTGCGGATGCGGACATCGTCATTGAGGCGATTCCTGAGCGTTTGGAGTTGAAGCAGAAGCTGTTTGCCGAGATAGCTGAATACGCTCCTGAACATGCAATTTTGGCGAGCAATACCTCGGTGATCCCCATCACCTCGATTGGCGAACTTCTGAGCGATGATGCTCGCGCCCGCCTTGTTGGCACGCACTGGTGGAACCCCCCGCATCTGGTTCCGCTGGTTGAGGTTGTACGTACCGAATACACCAGCGAGGCCGTGTTCGAGTCTACATTCCAACTGCTTCTGAGCCTCGGCAAATCTCCTGTGAAGGTTTATCGAGACGTTCCAGGTTTCATTGGTAATCGTCTCCAGCATGCGATGTGGCGAGAGGCTATTTCCTTAGTCGCCCAAGGCGTATGCGATGCAGAAACAGTTGATACGGTCGTCAAGCAGAGCTTTGGCATGCGACTGCCTTTCCTCGGGCCCATGGAGAACGCAGATCTTGTGGGGCTGACGCTCGCCAAGCAAGTGCACCAGGTCATCTTCCCTGACCTTTGCAACGACACCCAGCCAAACCGTCTCTTAGACCAACTGCTTGAGCATGGTCACGAGGGTATGCGCTCGGGGCAGGGACTCCGGGCCTGGACACAAGAGCAGGCTGATGAAGTACGCAAACAACTCGCGCTTCGCCTGATCGACTCCGTTAAACACCCGGCTAGTTGATAGCCCCTGCTGAGCAAAAAACATGAACAATAAAAATCGTAAAGTCATCATCACCTGCGCCGTTACCGGGGCAATGCATACTCCAACAATGTCTGAGTACCTGCCGATTACACCCGAGCAGATTGCACAGCAGTCGATTGAGGCCGTCGAAGCCGGTGCCTCCATTGTGCACTTGCATGCGCGCGACCCCATTGATGGGCGCCCCTCGCCAGATCCTGCTCTTTTCGATCAGTTCGTCCCCGAAATCGCTCGTCAGACTGGCGCGGTGATTAACATCACTACCGGTGGCAGTACGCGTATGACTCTTGCAGAGCGACTCGCATATCCACTGCGGGCAAAGCCAGAGATGTGCTCGCTGAACATGGGGTCGATGAACTTTTCGATTCATCCAATCGCTAAGAAAATGCAGAACTGGAAACACGAATGGGAAAAACCATACGTGGAAGGAATGGAAGATCTTATCTTTCGGAATACCTTCAAAGACATCAAAAACATCATGCAAGAGTTGGGTGAGTCAGGCACTCGGTTCGAGCTTGAGTGCTATGACGTGGGGCACCTATACAACCTTGCATATTTCGTGGATGAAGGGCTGATCAAGCCTCCATTTTTCATCCAGTCGATTTATGGGGTGCTGGGAGGTCTCGGGCCAGATCCAGAAAATCTCGCGATGATGCGTGGCGTGGCTGACCGACTGTTCGGGCGCAGCAGCTATGAATTTTCCATTTTGGGTGCTGGTCGCCACCAGATGCCTTTGCTAACCGTCGGCGCGATTATGGGTGGCCATGTACGCGTGGGCCTTGAAGACAGCATCTACCTAGAGAAAGGCGTAATAGCCAAGAGCAACGCCGACCAAGTTCGAAAGATTCGCCGAATTCTCGAAGAGCTTTCTTATGAAATTGCCACGCCTGACGAAGCCCGACAGATTTTGGGATTGAAAGGCGCACATAACGTGGGTTTCTGAAGTCCAGTCCGGCGAAAGCCACCCCTAACATCCATGTATGCAGGTCGATGACCACTTATCGAGTGGTCGCTGCAACCGCTTCGTGGAAAAACAACAATAATAATACCAGTGCGAGGGTTCACCATGACCAACATCCAGACGGTCAGCGGAAACGATGCTGATGCAAGTAGCACCGCCAGCGGCTCAATAGCGGAAAATGCTGTCTATCGAAAGATCACCTTGCGGCTGGTTCCGTTGCTTTTCTTAGCCTACCTGCTCGCTTTTTTGGATCGCATTAATGTCGGCTACGCCAAGCTACAGATGAGTGCTGATCTGGGATTTTCAGAAGCCGTATATGGATTGGGCGCCGGCATTTTTTTCATCAGCTATCTGCTGTTTGAGGTGCCTAGTAATCTCTGGCTTGAGCGCGTCGGCGTACGGATTACACTGCTGCGCATTATGGTTCTCTGGGGGCTTGTATCTGCCTCGACCATGCTGGTGCAAACCCCAGAGCAATTCTATTTCGTGCGATTGCTACTAGGCATCTGCGAAGCCGGTTTCTTCCCTGGCATCATTCTCTACCTCACCTACTGGTTTCCCAGTTCTCGGCGTGGAAAGGTTACAGGCCAGTTCATGTTTGCAATCCCAGTTGCTGGCATCATAGGTGGGCCGTTATCGGGTTGGATCATGTCTTCGATGGATGGCGTCAGCGGTTTGCATGGCTGGCAGTGGATGTTCTTGATCGAGGGGTTGCCGACTGTCTTGCTCGGGTGCCTCTGTTACGTCCTTCTCGCAAACCGACCCTCCGAAGCGAAGTGGCTTTCGGCTAGCGAAAAGCAAGTCGTAATCACCGCAATGGAAAGGGATGCGGATTCCACCGTGGGTAACGGACATGTCGGGGCGCTATCCAAAATGCGGCTGGCCTTGAGCGACTCTCGGGTTTGGTTGCTCGCTTTCATTTACTTCACCACCGCCTGTGCCAACTACACGTTCACCTTTTGGTTGCCCACGATCATCAAAGGGCTGGGCGTCACGAACGTCTCACATATTGGCATGTATTCCGCAATTCCCTATGTGTTTGCCGCACTCGGGGTGCTGTTTGTTTCGGCGAGTTCTGACAAGCGCAAAGAGCGTCGATGGCACGTAGGGGGCTCTCTTATTCTCGGAGCAATCGGTCTGGCCACCACTCCATTCCTGAACAACTCGTTGATGGCAACGTTGCTTGTGCTCAGTTTCGTGGGCTTCTTCCAGTTCGGTGCAGGTATCGCCTACTGGGCCATTCCCTCGACGTACTTGAACAAAGCTACAGCAGCAGTAGGCATAGGCTTGGTCAGCTCGATTGGTGTAATCGGTGGATTCGTCAGCCCGGCATTGCTTGGTTTTATCAAGGATCTAACAGGCAGTCTCGATAACGGGATTTTCGCCATCGCATTGCTGATGCTTGCTGGCGGGTTGGCAATCCTCGTTGCTCTACCTGCAAGAGCAGTACGTGTAGGAACTGAGCCGTAGATGCACACCGATCATCCTGCGGCAAGAGCCGCATATATCTCTATTTGACGGACAAAATCAGCGGTGTCGGCTGCGCCTCTCCACCTGGAGTGGCGCAGTCATTGATGGCTCAATATCTCGGTGATTTGCCTAATCGCCGTACGCGTCCGGGCACCCCTTGCTTGCCTAGGAACGCCAATGTGCATGCTCAAAGTGACCTGCAACATCTCCTAGTGCTCCATGCAGATACCATTTGCTCACCTATACCGACCCTAAATGCCGCCAAGTCGGTCTAATCAGAGCAGGGGATCGAAGCATAACGGCGCACGTTAAGGCTGCTGCCATCCGTTTTCACTTGGGGGCTCCCAAGCACTGGGAGGCAAGATGCCGTGCGCTCCCAGTGGGGTCGCCCTAAAAAAACTGAGTGATTATCTGAAATGACTGACTGCGTCTAAAACAAAATTTAGGAATGCCCTAATGAGCGATACAAAAGATTTCATCTTCAACCAGACAATGATGCGGATCCGTGACCCTGAGAAGTCCTTGGCATTCTATCGCGATGTTCTGGGCATGACGCTCCTGAACAAGTTTGATTTCCCCGAGATGAGCTTCTCGCTCTATTTTCTGGCTTACCAAGATCCTGGCGAAATTCCTACTGATCCGCTGGGTAAGGCTGAGTTTGTTTTTATGCAAAAAGCCACTCTGGAGCTGACTCATAACTGGGGCACGGAGTCGGACGCCAATTTTTCGGGTTATCACAATGGAAATGCAGACCCACGAGGCTTTGGACACATCGGGATTACAGTACCTGATGTGTATCGCGCATGCGCACGCTTTGAAGAGCTGGGTGTCGAATTCGTGAAGCGCCCCGATGACGGCAAGATGAAAGGATTGGCGTTTATCAAGGATCCGGACGGTTACTGGATTGAGATTCTGGCCGCTCGTTCGCTGGCGGAAATGATCGTCTCGGGATAAGCGTTTGCGGTCTGTGCGTCGCGCAGGCCGCGTCAGTCTGGATGGTGCACGGTGATGATATGAAAGTTGTTAGGCACTACGTTGAAAACGAGCTAAGAAACTTCAACTATCTCCTTGGGTGCGACCGAACCCATCAAGCAATAGTGATTGATCCTCTCGACCATCAAGCAGTCCTATCCTTGGCCGACCAACACGGTTGGACGATCCGCGTAATTTTGAACACTCATGAACATCATGATCATATCGACGGCAATCCTTTTGTGCGCCAGGTCACCGGGGCGGAGGTCTGGGCCCATCGGAATCTGTGCTCTGTCATTCCGCACGTGGCCAAGGGATTGGTCGAGAATGAATTCATTGAACTGGGTGACATTAGGCTGAAGGTGCTTTTTACCCCCGGGCATACCTCGGCGCATGTTTGCTTTGTATCGATCCCTAAATCGCCCGCTGATAGCTCCTGCTTTTTCTCGGGGGATACCCTGTTCAACGCATCTGCCGGGAACTGCCGCAACGGGGGGAATGTGCACGACCTATACGCAACATTTTCCAAAGTGATTTCAAGCCTTCCAGATAGCACTTTGCTCTATCCGGGCCATGACTATCTGTTAAACAACCTGAATTTTGCCCTCAGTTGCGATGAAAAAAACCAGCACGCGGCGATGTTGAGGGAAAAGGTACTCACGCTGTCAGGGAGCAACATGCCAATCATGAATCTGGGTGAAGAGAGGCAATACAACCCGTTCCTTCGCCTTGAGCAGCCAGAAATTCGACATAAGGTGTGCGCCACGTATCCAGAACTTTCATGTGAGCCTCATGAAATATTCACGGGGCTCAGAAGACTAAGAGATAACTGGTAGTTATAAAAAATACGGTTTTTATGTGCGCTGCTACGTTGTGGCAGCAACTGGTACAGCTTAAGGTATGACGGTCTCCTAACAAGAAAAAAAGAGGAGTCGAATATGACGCAACTCCCTGACGTGCCTGATGCCACATCAGATCGCGACGACATTCCTTACGATGAGTGGAATGAGAAGCTCAAAACGGTTTTCGGCCTTTGGAAGCCAGACATAGCCACGTCTGCTTCTTTCTCCGCCAAGGTTGCACACCGAACCCTCGGCAACTTTGAAGTTGTTCGATGCGTCTGCGATCCCTGTGGGGCAACGAGACACGGTCGAGAAATTGCCGCCGACGACCAAGAGACATTGGCACTGCAGCTTGTCCTCTCCGGGCAAGAGCGATTCACCATTGACTCCAGTAGCTACGCGCTGGGCCCTGGTGATCTGTTGGTTTGGAATACAACACGGCCCATGTCATTCGAGGTCACTGAAAAGCTTCAGAAAATCTCCGTTCTGATGCCGCTTTCTAGGCTTCGAAGCTGGCTTCCGGGTTCGTGGCATTCAATAGAGAACAAATACGCTCGCGGATCGACCACGGCTACGATGCTGAAGTCGCTAATTCAAGCTATGGAGCCTGAGTTTTTCTCAGGACATCTCGATAACAGCGAAGCGCTGACTGAGGCAATGATCGGGACGTTGGTGAGCTCGCTCGGATCGATTCGTGGCCCTGTTGAATGCCAAAAACAGCAAATGCTTGGCCGGATCAAACGATTCATTGATGAACAGTTGAGTAGCCCAGAGCTGTCGCCAGGCTACATCGCAGCGGCGCACCGCATATCCTTGCGACATCTGCACTCATTGTTTGAGGCTGAGGGGCAGACCGCGCTCCAATATGTTATCCACCAGCGCTTATTGAGGTGTCAGCGCGAGCTGTCCAATCCCAATATGGCGCAGCGAACCATTACAGACATTGCGCTCTCCTGGGGTTTTCAGCATCCCACACATTTCAGTCGACGATTTAAGACGGAATTTGGGGTCACTCCCCATGAGTTCCGCCATGAGTCGATCATCATCTCCCCCCGCTAACATCGCTTGAATCAATCTCCTTGTCGGTTAGCTGACCAAGGCGCATCTCCTGATGTGCCTCATTGCTGCTCCCTAAACCATGAGAAATTTTGAGCCAATACATCAGCCTATGCCCAACCACAAATGGAGCGTGCATTCCGACGACTATCGTGCACTGCGAGTGCTTACGCATTGCGCTTAGGAGCAAGCGCCTCAACCGCCCCATCTCTATTGTTTGAGTCGTCAGTCCGACGCCTGAAGGCTGATACCCAATATCCATCGTAATCATTGGGTGTGCAGCCAACATAAAAACAATTAGAGGTTAGTGCTCATGAAACAGAAATCTGAAGAAGAATACGTGCAGATGGATGACGCGGCCTGGGCTCCGTTCCCAGAGGCCCTGTCCACAGGTGGCATCACCTGGCGCTTACTCCACGTTTCCCCTGATATGGGGTCTTGGACAGCAGTATTCGAATGTCCAGAAGGCTCCTCCTTCAATGCCCATTTCCATACTGGCCCTGGAGAGTATTTCCTCTACAAAGGCCGTATGGATGTTCGTGGTGGCCGAGACCACGGCGGTGACACTGCTATCGCTCCAGGATATGGCTATGAGGCTTCAGGGGCTTTCCATGGCAAGACCGAGTTTCCGATCCCAAGCGCGTTCTACATGACATTTTTGGGGCCGCTCGCATTCACGAATGGGGACGGCTCGGTTGCAGTCAATATCGGATGGTATGAAGCGCAAGGCGCTTGGGATGCCTTTCTCAACGAGCAAAAGCTCAAGCTTTCAGCTTGAGTCCAACTTATTGATCAAAGCAGAGCCCGCCCAAGTCCGACTGAGGCGGGCCCTTTCATCGAGTCTCCAAATTCTGGGTGCACCTATGAGTAACTCTGCCGCCGTAAGCAAATCACTTTCGATCACTGAGCAAGTTTTCCAACATCATCTCGGTGCCTTCGCCAAAGGTATCGATGAGCTGATGAAGGACTATGCCGACAGCTCCATCATCATCACCCCAACCGGTAACCACTCTGGGCTTGAAGAAATCCGCGCTTTTTTCGACGGGTTCCTGGCGACTGCTACGCCGGAATTTTGGTCGGCGTTTCAAGTCACAGGTCAGTTTGTGACGGACGACGTTGCTTATCTCACTTGGAGCGCGACTCCGTTCGTACCGATGGCGACAGACACGATGGTCGTCCGTAATGCGCGGATTGCAGTCCAGACGTTCACATCTTTCCAGTAGTCCAACTGCACCACCGCATTTGGATACTTCGATAACAAATCCAAAAATTTGAGAGGTCGTCATGGGCAAGAATTTGAGTGGTAAGGTCGCCATCGTCACCGGTGCGGCATCCGGTTTTGGTCGTGGTATTGCAACCGCGTTCGCAAAAGAAGGCGTGCGAGTGATTGTTGCTGATTTGCGTGAAGCACCACTGCAAGGAGGCTTTGAAGAGCATGCCGAATTGACGACCGTGGCCGAGATCCGTGAGGCTGGTGGTGACGCGCATTTCGTCAAGTGTGACGTTACCAGTCATGATGACGTGAAGAGCCTCATAAGCCAGACCGTTGACCATTACGGCAAGCTGGACATCATGGTCAATAACGCCGGCATTTATCGCGGTGGAAAACTCGCCCATGAGTTTGGCGACGACGACCTCGAAGCGTGCTGGCAGGTCAACGTCAAAGGCACCTGGTACGGCTGCCAGGAGGCCGTTAAAAGGTTCCTTCAGCAAGGAGGTGGCGGCAACATCATCAACCTGGTTTCTACTGCCGGTCTTCAGGGCCACCCGAAGCAATCGGTCTACAACATCTCCAAAGGTGCCCAGGCAAACCTGACTCGATGCTTCGCCATTGAGTACGGTCATGAAGGCATCAGGGTTAATGGGATTTGTCCGACCTATGCTAAAACTGCCCTCACAAGGGAGTTATTCGATGATAAAAACTTTGACGAGTTTTTTATCGAGAGTATCCCGCTTAAACGCTGGGGCGAAGTCTCAGATGTGACAAATCTTGCAGTGTTCTTGGCCTCCGAAGAATCCAGTTACATGCATGGCGTTCTCGTTCGCCTAGACGGCGGGGAAACGCTTTGCCGTTACTCCGTTTAAAAAATCCTGATCCACAACAATAAAAAAACAGGAATTATTATCATGACCAACAAACTCCAAGGTCGTGTCGCTATTGTAACAGGCGCGAGCTCCGGCAACGGTCGTGCAATCGCATTAGCGCTCGCGGCGCAAGGTGCGTCCATTCTGTGTTCAGATCTCAAGCCTACTGCCCTTGCAGGGGGTTACGAAGTCGATATCGATACGCCAACTCATGAAGCTATTCGCAAGTCCGGTGGTAAGGCCGAATACTTCCAAGCCGATGCGTCGAAAACTCAAGACGTAGAGCGCTTAGTGGCAAACTGCGTGAGCGCCTATGGCCGACTCGATATCATGGTGAACAACGCGGGCGTATTCACAGGCCTACATAACATCCTCGACGAGACTGAGGATCAGTACGACTTCACTATGAACGTGAATGCTAAGGGCGTTTGGCTGGGTAGCAAATATGCCATCAAGCAAATGGTCACCCAAGAACCGGTGGAGGGTGGCGGTCGCGGTCGCATCATTAATATCGCATCTATTGGTGGGTTGGTGGGCTTGGCGTTGGAACCTGCTTACTGCGCCTCCAAAGGTGCGGTGGTAAACCTCACACGCCAATTGGCCATCGACTTTGCTCCGCAGCTGATCAACGTCAATGCTGTATGTCCTGGTTTCCTCGCGACCGCAATGGTTCGTTCTTTCCTAGAAGACAAGGACACCAAAGATGCCTTGGAGTCTCTGACCCCTTGGCCACGCTTGGGCACACCAGAGGACGTCGCTAAAGCGGTGACATTCCTCGCTTCAGACGACTCGGCCTGGATCACCGGTTCGAACCTAACTGTCGACGGCGCATTCACTGCGCGTTGATTAAACCTCTGCGTCAAGCCTCCAAGGTAATGCTTGGGGGCTGATGTATAGCTGAATAAAACTATACACACCTCACGATTTATAAATTTAATAATAAGAGAATCTAATATGCCTAGCATGCAAATAGCGCGCTTGCGCGCGATTGTGGATAAAAAATTTGTGCCTGTTGTTTTTATGAGTTATATGCTTACCACCAATAGTGCGTACGCTCTGGATGTAGATCCTGGAGATTACACCGCACTTGATCCAGGAACTAACCTTGGGCTGTTATACCTACAACATGCGGAGCGTAACTCCGTCTATTCCGGTGGTACAAACGTCACAAGCAAGTCTGGGCTTGATTCTGATATCGGCATACTTAGAGGTGTGACCTATCAGCAATGGGGTGACACCCTAATTAACCTACAGCTGCTGCTACCTTTTGGTCAGCTAAAAGGACAAGGCAACGCATCAAGTTTGGGTAGCAATAGCGGGGTAGGCGATCCGATATTGGCGAATGCGATTTTCTTCCATAAAGACCCTGTAAAGAATCGATACTTCGCAATAACGCAGTACCTCTATGTGCCAGTTGGGCAGTACGATCACAACGAAAGCCTGAACTTAGGCGAGAATCGCTGGAAATATGTGTTTCAGGGCGGTTACATCCATGGAATCACCGACAGGTGGACGTTAGATCTGACAGGCGATGTGACGCTGTTTGGCAAAAACGATGACTACACTGATGCCAGCTTGACCCTGAAACAGGATCCTCAATTCCAGGCCCAAACGTATCTGCGGTACAAGGCCACCGACAAGCTTCAGGTATATGCGGGATTGTCCCGTTTATGGGGCGGGGAAACGGAGCTAGACGGCGTCAAGCAAAACGATCAACCAAACCAGAAGAAATTTATGGTCGGGGGATCCTACTTCATCACGCCCAAGACTCAGTTGATGTTGACGTATGGAGAGGATTTCTCAATCGACGATGGTTTCAAAGAAGGGGCCAGACTGAATTTTAGACTACTGCAAGTGTTCTAGGTCTTACGCTAGTGATTGATCCCGCTTCGGCAGGATCAATCACTTCTGCAGTTTGGCTATAAATCCTTGTTTTACCGTGTCACTTCCAGTGGCCACACTTCGATGTCATTCCTATCCCTGGATTGAATTGGTTGCAAGGATCTAGTTCCCGGTAAAACTTCTGGAGTGGCGGCGGGGCTTTATAGAGATGCCCGACATTATGCTCAGCTGGGTATTGGGCACCACGAACGTCGAGCAGGGCGAGCATGTCATGCTCCAAAGCCACACAGTCCGTACCCTTACGCACGATGTAGTCCTGATGGAAAACATGGCAAAGGAAATGACCGTAGTAGAGTTTTTTGATGATCTTATCCTCCGCCTCTTGGGGGAGTATCTCGAACCACTCATGGTCGTTGCGGCGCAACGCAATGTCCAGCGCGACAATGTCTTCAACCTCAGCGGGGTGCACCGCTCGGTATCTCACAGCTGCTCCTGCTGCAGCAAAGCGATGCAGGAAAGCCTTACGACCCTCTTCACTTGTACATTCGAAGTACCCCCCAGCTTTTTCTAAAGCGAAAAACTGCTTTAGGAATGCGCTGGTCTCAGCTTCTTGGGCGCCGGAGACCTTCAGCAGCAAGTGGTGCTCATATTGCTGCCGATATTCTCCCATTCGCTTAGGCAGATGGCTTGGAAAAAGCGTACTAAGCCCCTGTAGCACGCGATCTGCAAGATTCGACGGCAATATCGGAACACGGCGGCAGAAATCATCTATGGAGTTTTTTAACGCGAAGAAAGCGGGTACCCGGTGGGTGCCGAGATGGTTGATCGTTAGAAACATGTCTTTGCCATATTTCTCAGCGATATCGTAGGCGTCGCGGTGAATGTATTCGCCAGCAATTGGAAGCTCAGTGAAATCTGTGAGGATCGATTTTCTTAGCTTCGCCAAGGTCTGCGTGCTGTTGGTGCCGATGTAGAAAACCTTAGCCCCCACCTCTGCTGGAAAGGTATCAAGACGAACTGCAAACACCGACAAGCGCCCAGCGCTACCAGAGGCCTCATGGAGGCGTGAAGGGTCTGCATTGAATCGGGCAGCGGTGTCAGCCTCCACTTCCCTGACATGTGTGGCGTATCGATCATCTGATGCACGTCTGCCCGAATCGAACACGTCGGTACTTCGGTATTCTCCTCGCTCAAGACGACCTAAGATTTCTTCGGGGTCAGAGCCGAGGCTTACGCCTAGATGATTCACGAGCGACAAAACACCGTCTTCTTCCAGCCTGGCAAAAATTGCCATTTCTGTATACGCCGGCCCCCGCTTAACCAGTGACCCTCCAGAGTTATTGCAAACCCCACCTAAGACCGAGGCACCGATGCAGGAGGAGCCAATCACTGAGTGCGGCTCTCTGCCCAATGGTTTGAGAAGCTTTTCGAGCTGATCCAGCGTCGAGCCTGGCAGGCAAATAACTTGATGGCCATCGTTGATTACTTGGATGGTTTTGATTCGAAGCGTGTTGATGATCACAACCTCTCTGTCGTAATCGTCGCCGCTTGGAGCAGAACCACCGGTGAGGCCCGTATTGGCGGCCTGCATGATGACTATTTTGTTAGATTCAACACATGCTTTCACGACTCGCCACTGCTCGATTAGCGAACCGGGCTTTACTACTGCAAGGGCTGCTCCTCCGCCGAATCGAAAGCCAGTCCGAAAGCGTCGGATTTGCTCGGCATCGTGCAAAACATGCGCTTTGCCGACAATGGATTTGAGGAGCTTCATCAAGTCTTCATTCTGAATAGCAGGCGCATCGGGTTGCTGCTTTATATTTTTGTTGTAGTCGTTCATGTTCTCAATCCGTACGGTTCAGCACCCAAGAGTGGGTCTTCAGGCTAAGACATGCGCATGCATTGAGCTTGCCCCACTGCGCAGGCTAGGTGTATCCGCAGTGCATGCCCCCTCTCTTGGTAGGTGGCTTCACTGCCACTGCAACGAACGAATCCAGGAGAATTGGTTACAGGTGCCGCTTCTGCAGGACGGTTTTGCAAACGAAGCAATGCGAAAAGATTTTCTAGGCTGGGAGCTAGGCTTGTGAGTAGTGAAGGCTCCATAGATGTTCAGCTTCCTGCTACTAAGCTGAATGATTTATGACTGAGCAACAGCTTGACGACAGTTCCACCAAGGAACATACCGTAGCTAAAGGTATCTGATCGTACTCGCAGCGCCTCATAATTGCGTTGTCGTAGGTGCCCACACAGTCATGGGGAGGGGTTGATGTATCAAGTCTTTGGTTTACAGAAAATGTTGTATGGGTTTGGGATTTTTTGCTTCGGCATATTTTTGGTCAGAGTCATTTTTTTCAATACGGGCTGGGCGGATAGCGTTGGCGACGCTTGGAGGGTGATGTCGTCATCCATCGCCCTAGGCATCGGCGTTGTCATCATTCTTGGTCAGACCCCACTTTTCCCAAAGCTTTGTCGATGGCCTCTTATCCGCAGTTACTTCCCCCCGATTGATGGATGGTGGGAGGCGCAGTTGGATTCGAATTGGGGAAAAATTCAGCAACTGAAGGGGCAAGATGATGACGCTCCCAGTCAGCGGGTGCAGGCGAAGATCCAGATCATTTCCCGTCTTTTCTTCGTTCGCATGAACTTGGCAAGCGACAGCCGCTACTCCACATCCAAAACGGTGTTCGTCAGCGTATCGCGGGACGACCAAGACTCCAGCGTTCAGCTGAACTACATCTATGAAAATAAAACTCCTGTTCCCGAGCCCACGGACAGCGCCACTCATAATGGTGCTGCGCGCGTCCAGATCATCACGGACGGTACGGATGGAAAAGAAGTATGGATGGAAGGCACCTACTGGACGGATAGGAAATGGGTCGAGGGCATGAATACCGCAGGTACAATTACCTTTCGAAAAACCCCAGATTCTCCTGTTGTTTAGCTCCGTGATTTAGGTAGAGAGGGGAGCTTGTGGTGTCGTGGCCAAGGGGTAGAGCAACTCCCGGGCACAATATCTGAGGGACTGGAGTATAGCAGAGCAACCGAAAAGCGTTAGGCGAAAGCTCAATAAATCACTACATGTAGTGGTTTGCTGGTTGATCTTGATCTACATGTTGTGATGTGGGATCATCAGGCCATCGTCGGGTTGTGGCTTGTGCCTTCGCTTTACCTGTTCACATCAGATCTCCTCTGCCAACTTTAGGAGATATGAAAATGTGAGCGTTCAGCGCCAGTTGAGCTGTTACGACTCTTGCGTGTGACTGCATTGTTTCATATTACGCAATGTCTCCCTGGGGGGAGCGGCAGGAGGCTACATGCTGGATTTGAGCGCGCTTTTCTATACCACTAAAGAGCAAACCTGTTTCCTGAATGAGTTGGATCTCACGCCAGGGGAAAAGGACGGTATTTCCAAAGCCAAAAACGATGTTCGCGAGGCGCTGCGCACGGGTATTCCACGCGTAATGCGCGAGAATGGCTATGAAGGGAAGACGGTTATACCTAGGTTCTTTATTCAGGGATCCTGGGCGTACAAGACCCTCAATCGCCCTTGCCATACTCCGCCACAACAGTCCGACGTGGATGATGGGGTTTACCTTCCTATGAGTCTTGTGCAGGAGGAAGAGCGTCCCAGCATTGCTAGCTCATTCTTTTTTGAGGCGGCTGAGGGCGCCTTGAAGTCTTTAGTCGAGAAAAACGGTTGGACGCTGGTAACCACCAAGCCCACCTGCATTCGTATCGAAATTTCAGAATTAGCGCACATTGATGTCCCTTTGTATGCCATCCCCGATAAGCAGTTTTTACTGATCACTGAGAAATTTGAGGCCCGGCGCCTTCTTGGCAATGTGGCCGTGATGGATTCAGCACCAGATCACTGGGACTCGCTCCCGTCCGACAAGGTTTTGCTGGCTCATCGAGAGGAAAACTGGATGAAGTCTGATCCACGGGCCATGAAAGATTGGTTTGTGGGGCAGGTCGAGAAAATGGGCGAACAGTTACGTCGAATCGTTCGCTACCTGAAGGCATTTCGGGACAGTCAGTGGCCAAAAGGAGGGCCAAGCTCAATTCTGTTAATGGCGGCAGCGGTACCACTTTTCGAGGCGAATCTTCGCCGGGATGACCTCGCGCTTTTACAGGTACTAAAGGGGTTGCCTGCTGCGTTGCGTTCAGGCGTGGTGAATCCTACGGATTCGAACAGCTACCTGACAGACGCGTTAACTCCTGAAGCCCTTGAAGACGCAGCCCAGAAATTTGAAAAGTTTGATGCTTACCTTGATGGTGCAATTCACGCTAACGATGCTACCCAAGCATGTACGTGGCTTGGTCAGATGCTGGGGGATCGCTTCCCTAACCGGCCTGACTTAGTCGGCACGATATCAATTGCAGCGGCAGTGGCTTCAGTACCAGCTGAGGCTGGCCCGGTAGAACCCGTGAAGCGCACGAAGGCCGGTTAATGTCTGAGATGGACTTCGTTCCCCAGATTATTCGGTCATTGCTTCCGCTGGGGTTCAGCTATGTTGAGCCCCAGGATGAGCCAGGTTGGGTGAAGATGACAGGGCCACTTCAGACGTCTTTAGGGCGGTTTGAGTGCGAGCTTTTGGTCGACAGGCTGTCTTTTCACTTCCCCCATGTGAAGCTTCTGGATATTCCGCCAAGCTTGAGACCTGTTGCCCCTCACATCAGCGCAAACGGCAGTCTTTGCTATTACGCTGCAGGCACCTTGGTATACGACATCTTTGACCCTGTTGGGCAAACCATCATGGCTGTCCACCGTGCCGAGCACGTACTCGACTGCATTCTGCGCGGTGAGATGCCCGAAGACTTGGAGGAGGAGTTTCACGCCTATTGGGGGGTAAAGCACTGCTACATTGATGTGGAAAGTAAACAGTCTCAACAGCTGACCGCGCTGACTTTCAACGCTCGGGAGATGTTCGTCGTGACGGATGACGAGCAACGCACCTCAAAAAAAGCAGCTGCTTTAGGTATGTCTTCCTCCAATAGCAAATTCCTTATCTACAAGATCATTACTAAGGCTAAGCCGCGACCTCGGCAGGGTGTATGGCCGCCAGCAACTGTTGGCGACGTGTTGGCGTGGCAATCGTTGCTCGACACGGCATGCCGCCGCAAGATCGAAAAGCGGATAGCGCTTGCTTTTCGATCTTGCGCTCGGGAAACGCTCATCATTGTCGAATCTCCATTGATGCCCTATGGGATTGTCGTGGACATCCCCCCTGAGTCCCGCGAATGGAAACTTAAGATGGGACGGCATGGGAAGGAGCATCTGTATCGGCTGCGAGTTACTCCTGTTTTTGTCACCAGGCTGGACGACAGATTCATCGCTCAGCGCAACATCCCAAACCATCCGACACTGGCTGGACTTAAAATTGGGCAGGTAGGGTGCGGAACAATCGGTGGGTATCTCGCTGAGATGCTAATGAAAGCTGGTGCCGGCACCGGCGGTGGGCACCTTTCAATTGTAGACCCAGATGCCTTGCAACCTGAGAACCTAGGGCGGCACCGACTTGGGTTTAATCAGTTATTTGTAAACAAAGCCGTAGCCCTTTCGTATGAGCTAAAACGCTCGATGCCGACAGCTGATATCAGGCCGCTTCCAGTCGACGTGCGCGAAGCCGATCTCGGCGATCTGGATTTGCTCATCGACGCTACAGGAGAGG
The DNA here is from genome assembly GCF_002029345.1 of Pseudomonas sp. VI4.1. Taxonomy (NCBI): domain Bacteria; kingdom Pseudomonadati; phylum Pseudomonadota; class Gammaproteobacteria; order Pseudomonadales; family Pseudomonadaceae; genus Pseudomonas; species Pseudomonas sp. VI4.1. Next base: position 18,322 of record NZ_MULM01000121.1, on the reverse strand, counting down.
AAAGCCTAGGTTACTGGCTCACTCGTCGGTACCACCGTGAAATACCTATTCTGAGTGTTTGGATAGAGGGCGCGGGCGTAGCGGTGCGATCGCTTTTGAAGGCGCGCTCTGAGGACGCCTGCTACCGCTGCTTGTGTGATTACAATAAATCTAAAGCCTACCTCGCAGTGAATGAGGAAGTTGAGCAGGTGTTAGCGGGTCAGGGATGTGAAGCGCTCTATGTCCCGTTCCCCGCGACAGTATCGATCCAGGCTGCAAGCTTGGGAGCTGAAGCAGTGCTTGATTGGGCGGCGAAAAGTGAAGCGCCAAGTTTGTCGACCCGAGTATTGAGGCGTGATTTCACTGCGGCGACTGCTGATTGTGTCGTTCCAGCTCGTGTTGGATGCCCAGCATGCGCTTCGTAGGTAGCTGGGCCACTCAGGGTTCTCTGAGCTTTGTACATCTTGAGCCGGAGGTTTTGGAGACCTTCCATGAATTCGTTCAGGGTGTTCGAGATCTTGAAGCCGGTGGGATTTTGCTGGGGTGTGTCAGGGGCCCCCATCTTCAGATCATCGAGGCTACAACTCCATCGCCTAGAGATCGCCGTTCTCGATTTTCTTTCGAGCGAGATGATTTTCATCATCACGCAATAGCTATGAGACGTTGGCAAGAAAGCGATGGAATTATTCGCTACATAGGGGAATGGCACACGCATCCTGAAGATTATCCTTCGCCATCATCCATCGATCTCAGAGAATGGCGAGCCTTGGCGGCGTCGCGGATCGATGGTCGTCCACTGTTGGCTTTGATTGTTGGCCGTAAGGGATTGCACCTGGAGTTTATGAGCGGAAGCGGAAAACGAGTGCGTTTGTGTGAAGGCTCAACATCCCTTGAATAGAAGCTTGGCTTGGAAGGCAGAATATCTCCTGATCTGACGCGGTATTCCTAATTACGCTGTTTGCCTTGAGCTCCACAAAAGGCTCTGGGAGCGTTCACCCAGAGCCTACGGACTCAGAGCCCAGAGCTCCCCACCTTCGAGATTTTCTCCATCAGCGAACGGTGTCATATGTGCTTCCATGACCCTGAGGACGCGCTACACTCATGCGCTGAAACCGTGAGGACGCTTCTTATGTCGATGCTAAGGAATGCAGTGGAATCCATCCAGGTTGGGATGGAGGATTTCCACGAAGATGATGATCGCAGAGTGCTTTCCGCAATTCGAAATCTGTACGCGGGAATACTTCTGCTATTCAAATACAAGCTACAGCAGCTAAGCCCTATAAATTCAGATGAAGCACTTCTTAAGACCAGGGTTATCCCAGTGACTGACCCTGCAACCGGAGAGGTTATTTGGATCGGAAAGGGTAAAAAAACTGTTGAAGTTCAGGACATCATTGAACGACTGAATGCCTTGGGCATTACTGGAGTGGACTGGAAGCTCCTCAAAGCGCTGCAAGATATTCGCAACGATATTGAGCACTACTATAGCCAGTTACCTGTCGAACGCATGAAGGAAGCGGTTGCGAACGCGTTGCACCTTATAACACAGTTTTGTGAGCCTCACTTAGATGAGCGGCCTGTGGACATTCTAGGACAGGAATGTTGGGATCTCATGCTTAGTGTGACGGCGGTTTTGGAAGCAGAGCTGAGAGCTTGCCAGGAAAACCTCAACTCGGTAAGTTGGCCTTTTGATGCTGTAACGGAATCTATTGATTCCATGATTTGCCCTGAATGTGAATCTCGGCTGGTGAAAGTAATTGATCCAACAGCAACGCGTGACGCTATCACGTTCATCTGTAGCAGTTGTCAGGAGGAAGCTTTATACGCAGCCGTCGTTGGGCCGGCTGTTTCTGCTCGTATGGCGGGTCGAAATCACTGGCGCGTTAAGGATGGCGATGAACCAGTCACCTGCGCATGCCCCGAATGTGGAGAAGATGCGTTGTTGGTTGACGAGGGTGAATGTGCGGCATGCTTCAGTGAGCTGGAGTACTCCAGTTGCGAAGACTGCGAAGAGCCACTATCCCTGGAAGAACGGTTGTACTCCGAGGGTAAATGTAGTTACTGCCAGCATCGATGGGACAAAATTATGGCTGAGTAACCGTTTTCCATAGGCGGATATAAATTGTTACGAGAAATCGTTAAGGCATATAGAGCGCACAGTTAATGCGTTTGCACTACGCGTCACTGTACGCCTACCATCTTTGCGCTTGAGCCTTGCTCACTCAAATCCGAACAGCTTTGAATGCATTTCATTTATACGAGTTCTTATCAACTGGAGTTCTGACGTCAAATCGATTTTTCGTAGCCGCGATTGATGCTCCAGATTGACTAAGTCCTCTTTAGCCGATTCGAGTTCATCACGAATCCTCAATTTTTCACTATAGCTAGAGATCGAAGTGATGGCCTTATATTCTGCGTAAAAATAATTGTACAGTGAGTCGGGATCAGCGTGGCCTGTAAGTTCAGCCACCTCCAGGCATACGCTATCCCTAAGTTCAGGCGTCCATCCATTTTTTAGGTGCGGCTTTTTAGCGAACCGTGCTTCAAGCCTAATGTTGATTTCGCGAGTAACAAAGCGATGCCTAAACATTGAGAGGCATACGCGTGAACTCGTTAGGCCTGCACCTTCGCACAATCGATCAAACTCCTTGGTAATTGACGATTTCTTTAGCGCCTTGCCGTTTTCACCTATAAAAAAATTATTTGGTTGTAAGCAATAAATGCCTTTTGATTGTAAAAAATCTATGTATTCTTGACGAGCCTCTAGATATTGATTGAAACGCCGGGCGGACGGAAAGTCGATTTTAAATCTGCGAACAAGGCTTGGGTCGCCTCGTTTCCTTGTTGGGGCTGTAATTTGCTTTGTCCTCCTGATGTTGTTATTTAGCTCCAAAGGGAGTTCGTGCAGCTCTTCTGGGCGAAGCCCCATAAGTTTCATCGTCCTAATAAGACACATTCGCCGCTCATATAAATATATGTTGGTAGCGGTGAACAGGTCGATATCTTTTATCGATTTGAGTTTTGAGCGAGCTGGCAAATGTTCCACGTCGTGCTTTCGGATGATCTCATTTTGGAGTTTTTGGATGGTTTCTTCGTCGATTGGAACTTTGTCATCGTTGTAAGGGACTGGAGAAACTATTTCTGGGTGATATAGATAGCTTCTTCCATTCCACTTGCTAAATTTTACCTCTACTGTGATGTTCGCACCAGTATCCTTGACCCCGACGAGTTTAAATATTGATACTTCTGGGTGATTGTCGGTTATCCAGTGCAGGAAATCTAATGTGCGTTTTTGAATCTGTATTGTTTGGTTGTTGTTACGAGCCAGCCGTACACCGGTTGCCGTCACAATCGTTTCTTGAACTAAAAATTCCTTCATGGCTACGAAATTGTGTTCGGTGAACTCTGTAATTGAAACTTGGTTCCTGTAGCAGTATCGAGCGAATGATGAAATTTGAGCAGCATATGTTTTGGCGGTTTCTGTTGCATTGGTAGTAGCACATATATGAGTAAGCCACATGTTTATCAAATGGCACGGGCGTCCATTAGGCCATCGGACTAGCACCAAGTTATTAATTACTTTGGTTTTTCCTATGAAATTATCTTTGTTTTTTTTGTATATGGGTATTGCCTTTCCGGGCAGCCTAGCTTTCTCATAAATGGTATATAATTGCTTACCCACCGTCTTTTCCTCCTTTGATCACAGTAAGGCTGGATGCGGTAAAGTTGTTGTGGTGTATCAGAAAAGAATGATGTTTTGCCTTTGAGGTCTGAAGTTTTATATCAATGCTTGCCAATATTTCGCTTGCATTATTTGAGTTTTGCTGGACGAGAAGCGACATAAATTTGTAAAGTTCAAAATAAGCCATAGAGCTTATGTGCGCATCTAGTAAGGCGCTTTTTGCCTGGTCTTCAGCGGAAGGCATAGGGGCGGTTGGCGGTGTAGCGGCGTTGGGAACATGCAAAGCGAAAGCTGCTGCCCTCATGGACTTGAGATCAATCCAGAGATCCAGTCCACGTTGCTGCTCGCTAAGTTCTAAAGCAGCGCTCTTTAATGAGTTTAACGAAATTTTATCGAACCATTTGGATACCCTCAGGCCACAAAAAAGATGCATTGTGCTTAGCGCATTTATTTCCAGTTTAGATGGATTAATTTTTCTCTCGGTGACCTCTGCTAACCACTTTAGACGAAGTCTAAAATTTTCACTTGTCGTATTTCTCATCTTTTCTTTCGCCTAGTTTAATAGCAAAATCGATGGCATAGACTTCAGCGTCGTAATTTTCCAGCCTGATTGAATAAGTTTTCATATCAAAGTCGGAGCGATATCCCACTTTGTCTAGATATTTCATGAATTCGCTTTTGCTTATGGTTGATATGCTCGTTGCATCGAAGTGCTTAAGTGCCTCGGCGTGGAGAGCGACTAACCCATCATTTCCTTCTTTCGTTAATACTCCCAGTTCTAAAGCAATGAGCTTGTCGTCGATACACTCGGATTCGTACCGTATCGCTTCGGCGTCGGATATGTCATAAGCAGTATAGTCATCAATGTTCCTACGATCAGCGTGCCCTGCTAAATATCTAAGCAACTCTTTAGACCCGTCCCCGTAGTGGCGGTGAGTTATCAGGAGAAAGAACTTTCGCATTTCGTGCACGCGGATATACCAACGGCGACCTTTTTTGTCTATTGGCGTGTTAATAATCTCGCAAAAGCTATTCAAGCATAAGTTTACTTTCCACATATTGCATTTCGGTGGCGGGAGCTTGAAACCCCTGCCGGGTATATAAAACAATTTCTCGGCGTGAGGCCGTTCATCATTATAAATTTTAGAGAGTCCAACACCAAGAACTTGAAGGAGTTGAATGGCTCGGGCAGTCAGTGATGGTATCGGGCGTATGATATCTGGGTTAATTCCTATCTGGCCCGCTTTCCCGGCTTCATGTTCCAAAAATGCTCCGCCGCCAGGATTATCAAGCCATAGGCACGCCCGATCGAGATGGCTTATTTCCTTGTTGCGAATTGGCTTAAGCATACCGATGACTAATGCGCAGGCGCCAAAAAAACTTTCCATAACAGCTTTATAATGCGTTTCGCCAGTTGGGAAATTTTTTTTTCTTTTTGGTTTGCAGTTTGGTAATGTTTAACGCTTCATCTAATCGCTGGGCAGGCAATCCCTCTATATCCTTAGTCATCCATAGATGTTTAGTTTCTTCAAAAAGCTCTTGCTTCTTCACGGATTGTTTAGAAAGTGAATAATTTTCGTCGATTTCTCTGAATTTCTCGATGTAAAAAATCAAGGAGTTTACAACTGCCTCGCCATATACCGTTACCCACTTCGCTGCTTCATTTAGCGCGTCCAGTCCAATCGTGAGCGGGATTAAATTAGTGTGTCCTGGATTTTTGAGGTTGGTTGCATATTCCTTGACCAAAGCTTCAATATCGATATCTATTTTTGGGATGTCATCAGGCAATTTGCTATGCCCATTGAAAAACAACTTCATAAAGTAAAGCTGATCTTTGAAGTGTTTAACGCTCAAACTGGTATCGGCTGCTTCCTCTATCGATTTGGTATTTTGGGTGTAATGAAGGTTTTTGCGCGTGCCGACCTGCAAAACATCTGCGTTTGTAAGTTTTGGCTCGAATTGCCTAATAAATAATCTGAAGCTCGGCGCGTGAAGTGCTGTAGGTGCTTTTCCCAAGACTTCTGCAATATATTCTCGAGAAAGCATTCCTTTCGTGTAATTACTGTCTTGTGCGATACCTACGTACAAATTATTATCCTGAAAGTAGCGAATGGCTGATGACTTGAATTGCTCATCAAGCTCGTCTAAATTGTCGAGGACTGCTTCAAGGGTACACTGCGTCTCAATCACTTGAAAAAGGTGTGTAATGAATCTTTCTTTGAGTAGCAGTGCCGAATTCCAGCCACCTGTACTCAGCTCATCAGCTATCGCTTCACAAGCATCAGTATCAAGCAGCATAAATCCATTTGCTTCAGGCTTATAAATGAATCGGTGTAGCTTTATCCAAGATGCTAGGTTGAACGAGAACTGGAGGTAATTCATCCAACGACCTGGAGCGACAAGTTTGCCGGTAAGAGTACCCATTCGACAGTGGTAGAGCCACTTTTGTAGTGTCGTTAAAAGCCGCTGATTACTTTCGTCGGTTAAGTTGCTCCCGTCCGGCATTAGACGATTAAAGTCAATAAAGGTAGGTTCATTAATATTTGGAAAGCTGACTGCCCATTTATCACTGCCTATTTCACCTGACACCAACCAGTCAGCCTTATACGTAAGATCACGTTTGTTCAATCTACTTTTCGATTCGGCCTGATCGATCATGGCTCGGATGCGTGCTTCGTTTAAATCTGTTTGGAGATCATTCATGCAAAAGTTACCATCAATGGGTTCATTATAAAGCCTCAACTAATGGCTGGAATTTCTTGGCTAGGTTTTGTGCTTCAGCGTGTGCTTTCTTTAATAAACTCAATGAATCGCCTCCAATCCTGTCCGCGATTGCGATTTCTGCGTTCGAGGCGGTATTGAAGTCCAGATTAGCGGTTTGGGTAAAAAGTTTTTTAGGATTACATAGACCCAGAGTGGGAGATCTGTTCCGGGATCAATTTTCATTCTTTCCTCGCGTGGCATTTTTTCAATCACGTCTGCATACGCATAAATCGCTGCGAGGCTTTTTGGACATAACTGAAACAATATTTCACTTTCTACGAACATCTGAATAAGCGAGCTTGGATCAGCAGCGTAATGCCCCAGTCGAGAGCGGATGGCTTCGCTCAAAGCGTCACCCCTGTTTAGGCCCAGGAGTACTTTTCGAATAAAGTTCTGGAGATCTTCTCTTGTTTCAAAATCAGAAGCCTCCTGTTGCCATGGGCTGCCCTCTGTGGAAACTAGAATTAATTTTTGATGTAGGACTCTTAACAATCTAGTATTCCAGCGGTGAACCATCCATTTAGGAATATATTTGGCTTCAACAACTTGAACGGAATTTCCTAATAGATCTGCTACTGCCTGGAGGCTTCCTGTACGTAAAAATTCCAGTATTCCCTGCGTGCATCTAAGTCGATATAGGTTAACCATGGGTGAGGTTATGCCGACATTTTTTAACCGCAATGTGTAAATGTCGTACAGAGAAAGTCCTGGATTGGTAGATAGCGACTTTGTAAACTCGGGGTTAGACCCTATCTGATAGCGTGTCGAAATTAAAAAAAGTTTTCTCCAGCCGCTTTTCTTTTTATCAAGAAGTCGTTCTCTGATAAATTTTGTACACCGAATCACATATTCGACAATTCGTGTGCTGAGAGGTGGAAGGACGGAAACTTTCCGCTCTCTAGCGCGCGGCTTACTCACACTTAGAGTAATGCGTTTTGTATCCGAGTTTCCTCGGAGGTAGAATTTTCCATCTTGGGTATAGAGCTTAACGTTACCGAGCGCTGATGGGTTGAATGTTGGATTTTCAGTGATCACAATCGCGCAAGCAACCGCGCAGTCTCTAGGTGAGAGATTTCCTAGTAGGCGATTAAATGTTTCGATCACCTGATTGTTTTCAATGCCATCATCTCCAGCAATTCTCCAGATACCGGAAGTGAGTTTCGGTCTGGTGTGCGAGTTTTGTATGACACCGTGGAAAAATGGTATTCTTTTAAGCCCTTTATAAGTTAAAGTTGGAAGCTCATCGGTAAAATTTAAGTAATAGTACGCTGTAGCGAGAAACCAGCGCATTCCATTTTCTGTAGAAGGATCTGCAAGATGTTTACCGTTTTTGTGGAAGCAGCCTGAAGACAACACATCTTCTATTTCTTGAGTTGGAATGCTTTCAATAATAGTTCTACCTTTCTCATGGCACCGAAGCATTTTTTCCCAGTAGTCGACGCAGCAATCAACAACTGTGTCTGTCCGAAGGTCTAGGGTCTTTTTGAGATTCAGAAGATATGCGTCATCATTTAGGCTTAAGCCATCCTCGATTAGATATTTTTTTGGTAGCAAGCATTTGATGTCCTTTGGAATGGGGGCCCTTTCACGTTCATGGCCAAGTGGGCTGCTATTGTTACTATCTGATGTCGCATTAAAGGAAAGCGTTTCATTAGGAATATAAACATCTGGGGGAATAAATCCGCTGCGTTGGAGCTTCTTGTAGAGAAAAGCAATCCCTGACCAATGGTCAATTCTCGTTTTGTATTTCCGCCGGGAATCTGTAAGGAAATTACCGTAATGCGATAAGACAAAGCTGTCCCAGTTTTCTGGTTCAGGCGGAAACGGTCGGGAATCGCTTTTAACCTGGCTGAAAATGTTTCTTGCAGACCTGAAGTGGCCCCTATAGCTGGTCACAGCATTACTCAGGCACAAGCTTTTGATTCCTTCAGCCATTTGAACGAGCGCAGCTCTGTCAAAACAAGGGGGAACGGCCAGGGTAGAAGAGCGAAACCCAAGTATTGTTTCGTCGTCTGGCCAACTGAAATACAGGGAGTCGTCGGTGATTTCGTAACTGAGCATGGGATTTGGCCATTGGCGAAGGTCTCCTTGAAAAGTAGCCACTCGTTTGACGGTGTCAAATTTTCAGTGTCAAAAAATGCTCGTAACCAATTGATTTTAATGAGTATAGGTTTGGTATACCCATTAATATGTCTAGAAAACGCTTATGCTCGACATCAATGGCATCCTCGGTCTGGCTGCGTTGATGGGCGGGATCAAGCATGGCGAGCAGTCCTACAACGACGACTCGGCACGCAGCTACAGCGTGATGATCCTCACCGCCATGGGCGTGTCCATGGTGGTGCCGGAGTTCATTCCCGAGGCGAACTGGAAACTCTATTCGGCTTTCACCATTGGCGCGATGGTCGTGCTCTACACCCTGTTCCTGCGCATGCAGGTCGGGCCGCATAGCTATTTCTTCAGCTACAGCTATCCGGAAAAACGTCGCAAGAAGGAGCTGACCGCAGAGCCGGAGCCGATCAACCTGACATTGAGCATCGGGACGTTGGTGTTTGGTGTGGTGGTGATCGGCGCTCTGGCCGAAGTGATGTCCAAGACCCTCGACCTGGGGCTGGAAGGTTCGGGGGCACCGCCGGTGATCACGGCGATCCTGGTGGCGGCGATTTCCGCGGCACCGGAAATCCTGACGGCGTTGCGCGCGGCGCTGGCCAACCGCATGCAGTCGGTGGTCAACATCGCCATGGGCGCGTCGCTGTCGACGGTGATCCTGACAGTGCCGGTGATGGAAGCGATGGCGCTCTACACGGGCCAGCCATTCCAGATGGCGATGACTCCGGTGCAGACCGTGATGGTCTTCCTCACCCTGATCGTCAGCGCGATCAACCTCAACGATGGCGAAACCAATGCCATCGAAGGGATGACCCACTTTGTATTGTTTGCGACCTTCATCATGTTGTCGCTGATCGGTCTCTAGGACCACGACAAACCCCTGTGGGAGATTTGTGTTGTGTCAGACGCCGGCTATCAACTGCCGAGCCGCCTGGCTGTGATCCGCAATCAACCCCTTCAAATCCAGCCCTTCAACCTGCCCATCGATCACCCGCCACTTGCCGCCCACCATCACCCGATCCGCCCGATCCGCGCCGCACAGCAACAACGCAGACACCGGATCATGACTGCCGGAGAAGCGCAGTTCATCGAGCTTGAACAGCGCCAGATCCGCCTGCTTGCCCACCGCCAATTCACCGATGTCCGTGCGCCCGAGCAATTGCGCGGAGCCCTTGGTGGCCCATCCCAGCACCAATTGCGGAGTGATCTTTTCCGCGCCGTAACGCAGCCGCTGGATGTACAGCGCCTGACGGGTTTCGAGCATCATGTTCGAGGCATCGTTGGAGGCCGAACCGTCCACGCCCAGGCCGAGCAAGGCGCCGGCGGCGGTCAGGTCCAGGGTCGGGCAGATACCGGAAGCCAGGCGCATGTTCGAACTCGGGCAATGGCAAATTCCGGTGCCCGCCGCGCCGAGACGAGCGATTTCATCCGGGTTGAAATGGATACCGTGCGCCAGCCAGGTGCGCGGGCCGAGCCAGCCGACGCTGTCCAGGTAATCCACGGTGCGCAGGCCGAAACGCTGCAGGCAGAAGTCTTCCTCATCGAGGGTTTCCGCCAGGTGGGTGTGCAGGCGCACATCGAGTTTATTGGCCAGTTCGGCACTGGCCGACATGATTTGCGGGGTCACCGAAAACGGCGAGCAGGGCGCCAGCGCGATCTGGATCTGTGCGCCGTCACCCCGTTCGTGGTACTCGGCGATCAGGCGTTGGCTGTCGGCCAGGATCACTTCGCCTTCCTGCACGGTCTGCTGCGGTGGCAGGCCGCCGTCCTTTTCGCCGAGGCTCATCGAACCGCGAGTGAGCATGGCGCGCATGCCCAGTTCGCGAACGCTCTCGACTTGCACGTCGATCGCATTTTCCAGGCCTTGCGGGAACAGGTAATGGTGATCGGCAGCGGTAGTGCAGCCGGACAGCAGCAGCTCGGCCAACGCGACTTTACTGGCGAGGGCGAGTTTTTCAGGGGTGAGGCGGGCCCAGACCGGGTACAGGGTTTTCAGCCACGGGAACAACGGCTGATTGACCACCGGCGCCCAGGCGCGGGTCAGGGTCTGATAGAAGTGGTGATGGGTGTTGATCAGCCCCGGCAGGATCACATGCTCGCGGGCATCGAAGACTTGTCCACAGGGTATGGAAGGCTGCTGGCCGGCAGCGAGCACTTCGACGATCAAACCGTCTTGCAGCACCAGGCCGCCACGGGCATCGAGGTCGTTGGCCGTGAAAATCGCGAGGGGGTTTTTTAACCAGGTACGGGTCGCAGGCATAGTGGCCGGCTCCTCTGAAAGTTGGGTTCAGGGTTGCCAGCTCAGTGTTGCCCTGTCTGCTGATCCAGGGTCGCCGCGGGGGACGAGGTGCGCAGTTTCGAACAAAACTGCGCTGCGGGCAAGCCCACCCCGACCGGCGACGCAACCCCCTGTAGGAGCTGGCTTGCCAGCGAAGGCGTCGTCACTGCCAACAATGATGCTGACTGATACGCCGCCTTCGCCTGGCAAGCCAGCTCCTACAGGGGGGCACCGCGGTGTTTACCAGGGGATGGTTTCACCCCGGTAATTCACAAAATGATGCCCGCCCTTGCCGGTGTACGCGTTGACCTGATCAACCAACCCGCGAGTACTGGTTTGCACATCGATATCCGCACCTTCACCGCCCATATCGGTTTTCACCCAGCCCGGATGCAGCGACAACACCGTGAGTTTCTGCTCGCCCAGCTGCGTCACGAAACTGTTGGTCATGGAGTTCAGCGCCGCCTTGCTGGCCTTGTACAACGCCAGTTCCGGCGCGTCGGGCATGGTCACGCTGCCCAGCACCGAACTCATGAATGCCAGCACGCCGGTCTCTGGACGGATCTGCGCGGAAAAGCGCTGTGCCAGATTGATCGGGGCCACCGCATTGGTGAAGAACAGCTGGCCGACTTCGGCCAGCGTCGCGCCACCCGGTGTTTGAACGTCCGGGCCCTTGACCCCGGCATTGACGAACAACAGGTCGAACACTTCGTTCTTGAGTCGTTGGCTCAGGGCGATCACCGCCTGCTGATCGTCCATGTCGAGTTTTTCGATCCGCACCGCGCCCAACGCCTGCAAGGCTTCGGCGTTCTGTGGGTTGCGCACGGTGGCGGTGACTTGCCAGCCATCCGCCAGCAGGGTTTTCACCAGACCGAGGCCCAGGCCCCGGGAGGCACCGATGATGAGTGCGGTTTTTGCCGTAGACATGAGTGGTTTCCTTGATGAATGAAGATCACGGATTCAAAGGACAATGCTGCCCGATACGTTGCTGCAACTCATGTCGCAACGTGTCGAGTCCGGCCATGCGGGTTTCGATCAGCTTGAGCTTATGTTGCAGCAGTTACGTGAGGGCGCGCACGTCTCGAGGGGGCTTGGCCCTGGAGCATACTCCAGGCTTCAGCCTTGTTGCTCCCTGTATTTATGGAGCAAATCGAAACGTCGTGCACAGCAGGGGGCTGTGCGAGGCGCCTTGCACTATGTCGATCCCTGACCAGGCACTACTTAAGCGCAAAACCCTTGATCAGGCTCCGGTTTTGCTCAGGGGCTCTGGTCAAAAAACGAGCAGCCGCAACCAGCCCATGCCGGATGTGGGGCGGCGACACTCATGAACGGGTTATCCACAGATTGCTCCACAGTATTTGTGCGCAAGCGCCGGGCCCGGGCATAAGCAAAGTGCGGCTTTGTCCTAAAGGTGATAAACCACGCTAACTGTTTGTTTTTGCATGGATTTAGCTAATTTGATGGCACATTGGACGAAAAGTGTACAACGGCCGCAAAGCCGCATGACAGAAGGGTTACAGCCGGATGTGCTCAGGTTATCCACAGCCGGGTGCACAGCAGTTGTGGGCAAGTACATCGCTGTGACGAACGGGCAGTGAACGTTGTTGGTGCGATTAGTGCTGCAACAGAATGCGTCCGCGACTCAGGTCAGCCAGTTGCGATTGCAGGGTGTCGATCCGGGCCGCGCCAACGGCTAGTTGCAACTCGACACCATTGGCGGTGAAGGTTTCCTCCACAATCAAACCCCCTGCCTCGGCTACCCGAAGTTTTACCAGTGCCAATTCGGCAAACGCACAGGCACAACTCACCGGCACCCGACTGATCAACTCGATTTTCGGCGCCGCTTGCAGGCACTTGTTGGCACCGCCGCCATACGCCCGGGCGAGGCCACCGGTGCCCAGTTGGATACCGCCGTACCAGCGGATCACCAGCACTGCGACCTGATCGCAATCCTGGGCTTCGATCGCCGCCAGAATCGGTCGCCCGGCGGTGCCGCCAGGTTCGCCATCGTCGGTGCTGCGGTATTGATCGCCGAGCTTCCACGCCCAACAGTTGTGCGTGGCATTCAAATCGCTGTGCTGCTCGATGAACGCCTGGGCGTCAGCCGGGCTGCCGATGGGGGAGGCAAGGGTGATGAAGCGGCTTTTGCGAATCTCTTCGCGGTATTCACAGAAGTCGCTGAGGGTAAAAGGCATAAGTGTCTTAGACAGTAGGGGTCAGGCCGCAGCCCTTGAGGATGATTCGGATCAGGTTATTGCCGGCGTCTTCCATGTCCTGCCGGGTCAGCTTGCTGCGTCCGCTGACACGACAGATCTGCGTGGCGAAGTCAGCATAATGCTGGGTGCTGCCCCACAACAGGAAGATCAGGTTGACCGGGTCGACCGGGTCCATCTTGCCCGCGTCGATCCACGCCTGGAACACCGCCGCCCGCCCCTGGAACCAGGCGCGGTAGTCCTGGTTGAAATATTCGGTCAGGCATTCGCCACCGCTGATGACTTCCATCGCGAAGATCCGCGAGGCTTGAGGTTGACGTCGCGAGAACTCCATCTTGGCGCGGATATACCGCGTCAGCGCTTCAGCCGGATCGTCCTCGGCCGTCAGGGTATTGAAGGTGCTGTCCCACAGTTCGATGATATTGCTCAGCACCGCCACGTACAAACCGAGTTTGTTGGTGAAGTAGTAATGCAGGTTCGCTTTGGGCAGCCCGGCATTCAGGGCGATGGTGTTCATGCTCGTGCCTTTGAACCCGTGACGGGCAAACTCGTCTTCGGCAGCTTTGATGATGGTCTCTTCATTCTTCTGGCGAATGCGGCTGGCGGGTTTGCCACCGTGGGCTGGGACTTCAAAGGTCATAGGCACTTCCGAACAGGTGGGTGGGCGCAACCAGTGCGTTGATAGCGTACCCATGGGGATCAGACAAGTCCTGATGCGATAAAACCCGAACGCCACAACCCTGTAGGAGCGAAGGCGGCGTGTCAGTCGATATCAAATACAGCTGACATACCGCTTTCGCGAGCAAGCTTCGCTCCTACAGGTTTCCATCGCTTTCAGCGCGTCGCGGCCAGGCTTTCGAGGAAGCTTTCCAGCACCAGGTGCGGGCGGCGGCCCTTGCGTGTGACCGACGCCAGGCTCAGGTCATAGAACCGCGCTGTCGGTTTCAGCGCACGCAAGCGACCTTGCTGTACCCAGAGGCTGGCGTAGTGGTCCGGCAAGTATCCGATGTAGCGTCCGGTCAGGATCAGGAAGGCCATGCCTTCACGGTCGGACGCGCTGGCGGTGCAATTGAGTGCCTGGTAATGGGCCTGGATCTCGGCCGGCAGACGGAAGGTCGGCGCGATGGCGTCCTGGCTGTTGAGGCGTTCGTCATCCAATTGTTTGTCGTCGACATAAAACAACGGGTGACCGACCGCGCAATACAGCAGCGAACGTTCGCTGTAGAGCGGCTGATATTCCAGGCCCGACAGCGCACTGGCCTGCGGTACCACGCCGACATGCAAGCGACCGTCGAGTACGCCTTGTTCGACTTCGTTGGGCGCAATCATGCGGATCTGAATCTGCACATCCGGGCCCCGTTCCTTCAGTTGCGCCAGGGCGTGGGTGATGCGCATATGGGGGAGGGTGACCAGGTTGTCGGTCAGGCCGATGGTCAACTCGCCGCGCAAGTGTTGGTGCAGACCGTTGACTTCGGTGCGGAAACTTTCCAGGGCACTTAACAGTTGCAATGCCGACTGGTAAACCTCGCGACCTTCTTCGGTCAGGGAAAACCCGGCACGCCCGCGTTGGCACAGCCGCAGGCCGAGGCGCTGCTCCAGGTCGCTCATTTGCTGGCTGATGGCCGAACGGCCGATCCCCAGTACCGATTCTGCCGCGGAGAAACCGCCACATTCGACCACGCTGCGAAAAATCCGCAGCAGGCGGATATCAAAGTCGCTGACTTGTGCCAACGGATCGGGACGGCGGCTGCTCATGCGCTAATGACTCAAAGTTTAGTGGGTGGCCGACTGAACGTTAGAAAAGTTGGATTTCACCGACTTTATCCCCGTGGCAATTTAGCTGCAAGAACGCTTTTGATCTCTATGCCGCTTATTGCCCTGCGAGGTTTTGCTCATGAACTTGCCCGAAAACGCCCCGTCTTCCCTGGCCAGCCAGCTGAAGCTCGATGCTCACTGGATGCCTTACACCGCCAACCGCAATTTTCAGCGCGACCCGCGCCTGATCGTCGGTGCCGAGGGCAGCTGGTTGATCGATGACAAGGGCCGCAGGGTCTACGATTCGCTGTCCGGTCTGTGGACCTGCGGCGCCGGTCACACTCGCAAGGAAATCCAGGAAGCGGTCGCCAAGCAGTTGGGCACCCTCGATTACTCGCCAGGCTTCCAGTACGGGCACCCGCTGTCGTTCCAGCTGGCCGAGAAAATCACCGACCTGACACCGGGCAACCTGAATCACGTGTTCTTCACCGATTCGGGTTCCGAGTGCGCCGACACCGCAGTGAAAATGGTCCGCGCCTACTGGCGCCTGAAAGGTCAGTCGACCAAGACCAAAATGATCGGCCGTGCCCGTGGTTATCACGGGGTGAACATCGCCGGCACCAGCCTCGGCGGCGTGAACGGCAACCGCAAAATGTTCGGTCAGGCGATGATGGACGTCGATCACCTGCCACACACCCTGCTGGCGAGCAACGCTTACTCGCGTGGCATGCCGGAGCAGGGCGGTATCGCCCTGGCCGATGAACTGCTGAAGTTGATCGAGCTGCATGACGCTTCCAACATCGCCGCCGTGTTCGTCGAGCCGTTGGCCGGTTCCGCTGGCGTGCTGGTTCCGCCACAGGGCTACCTCAAGCGTCTGCGCGAGATCTGCGATCAGCACAACATCCTGCTGGTGTTCGACGAAGTGATCACCGGTTTCGGCCGTACCGGCAAAATGTTCGGTGCCGATACCTTCGGCGTGACCCCGGACCTGATGTGCATCGCCAAGCAAGTCACCAACGGCGCGATCCCGATGGGCGCGGTGATTGCCAGCTCCGAGATCTACCAGACCTTCATGAACCAGGCGACGCCTGAGTACGCGGTGGAATTCCCCCACGGCTATACCTATTCCGCGCACCCGGTGGCTTGCGCCGCGGGCCTGGCGGCACTCGACCTGCTGCAAAAGGAAAACCTGGTGCAGAGCGTGGCCGAAGTCGCACCGCATTTCGAAAATGCGCTGCACGGCCTGAAGGGTTCGAAGAACATTATCGACATTCGTAACTACGGCCTGGCCGGCGCGATCCAGATCGCACCGCGTGACGGCGACGCCATCGTGCGTCCGTTCGAAGCCGGCATGGCGCTGTGGAAAGCTGGGTTCTACGTACGCTTCGGCGGCGACACCCTGCAGTTCGGCCCAACCTTCAACAGCAAGCCGCAAGACCTTGATCGTCTGTTCGACGCGGTCGGTGAAGTGCTGAACAAAATCGACTGATTTGACAAAACCTTTGTAGGAGCGAGCTTGCTCGCGAAGGATACGAGGGCGCCGCGTTCATCCAGGCAGCCCCCATTATCGTTGACGTCCATCGCGAGCAAGCTTGCTCCTACAGTAGCCTTTTTATACAGGCGTCCTCGAATGGGCGCCTGTGGACAACTTTTCTGGAGCCCTGCATGAGCCTTATCCCGCATTTGATCAACGGCGAACTGGTCACTGAAGATGGTCGCACCGCCGACGTGTTCAACCCGTCGACCGGCCAGGCCATTCACAAGCTGCCGTTGGCCAGCCGCGAAACCATTCAGAAGGCCATTGATTCGGCCAAGGCTGCGTTTCCGGCCTGGCGTAATACGCCACCGGCCAAACGTGCCCAGGTGATGTTTCGCTTCAAGCAACTGCTGGAGCAGAACGAAGCGCGTATCGCGCAGCTGATCAGCGAAGAACATGGCAAGACTCTCGAGGATGCTGC
This sequence comes from Pseudomonas sp. VI4.1, assembly GCF_002029345.1. Lineage (NCBI taxonomy): Bacteria > Pseudomonadati > Pseudomonadota > Gammaproteobacteria > Pseudomonadales > Pseudomonadaceae > Pseudomonas > Pseudomonas sp. VI4.1. The sequence continues at coordinate 1,585 of NZ_MULM01000121.1, read as the reverse complement.
CGGTGAACTGAAGCGCGGTATCGAGAACGTCGAGTTCGCTTGCGCGGCGCCGGAAATCCTCAAGGGTGAATACAGCCGCAACGTCGGCCCGAACATCGATGCCTGGTCGGACTTCCAGCCGTTGGGCGTGGTCGCCGGTATTACTCCCTTCAACTTTCCGGCCATGGTGCCGCTGTGGATGTATCCGCTGGCGATCGTCTGCGGCAACTGCTTCATTCTGAAACCGTCCGAGCGTGATCCAAGCTCGACGCTGCTGATCGCCCAGCTGTTGGTGGAAGCCGGTTTGCCTAAAGGCGTTTTGAGCGTAGTGCATGGCGACAAGGCGGCGGTGGATGCGCTGATCGAAGCGCCGGAAGTCAAAGCGCTGAGCTTCGTGGGCTCGACGCCGATTGCCGAATACATCTATGCCGAAGGCACCAAGCGCGGCAAACGCGTGCAGGCGCTGGGCGGGGCGAAGAACCACGCGGTGCTGATGCCGGATGCGGATCTGGATAACGCTGTCAGCGCACTGATGGGCGCGGCATACGGTTCCTGCGGTGAGCGTTGCATGGCGATCTCGGTGGCGGTGTGCGTCGGTGACCAGGTGGCGGATGCGTTGGTGGCCAAACTGACGCCGCAGATCAAGGCGCTGAAAATCGGTGCCGGTACGACCTGTGGTCTGGACATGGGGCCGTTGGTTTCCGGTCAGGCTCGTGACAAAGTCAGTGGCTATATAGAAGACGGCGTTTCGGCGGGTGCATCGCTGGTCGTCGATGGTCGTGGTCTGAGCGTGGCCGGTCATGAGGAAGGTTTCTTCCTGGGTGGCTGCCTGTTCGACAACGTCACGCCAGAAATGCGCATCTATAAAGAAGAGATCTTTGGGCCGGTGCTGTGCGTTGTGCGCGTCAACAGCCTGGAAGAGGCCATGCAGCTGATCAACGATCACGAGTATGGCAACGGCACCTGCATCTTTACCCGTGATGGGGAAGCGGCGCGGCTGTTCTGCGATGAGATCGAAGTCGGCATGGTTGGCGTCAACGTGCCCTTGCCGGTGCCGGTGGCGTATCACAGCTTTGGTGGCTGGAAGCGTTCGCTGTTCGGCGACTTGCATGCGTATGGTCCGGATGGCGTGCGTTTCTACACTCGTCGCAAGGCCATTACCCAGCGCTGGCCGCAACGGGCGAGCCATGAGGCGTCGCAATTCGCATTCCCTAGCTTGTAAATAGAAGGGAACAAGGCCGGCACCCTCTCTTGAAGGGGGGCCGGCCTTCGTGTTTCCGGGGTTTTTTGCCTTATATGACAGAATTGTTAAATTAGGTGTTGACGGCAGATTCTGGAAGTCTATAATTCGCCCCACTTCCGGCGCAGTCTAAACGGAAAACTCCTTGGTAAACAAGGAGTTACGCAGTTTTCGACAGTGAGTTGCTTCAGTTCATCGAAGCCCAGAAGGAGTTGATCAGGCAGTGTGTTGTCGCCTTATCAACGGTTCGATCTTCTCGGTCGAAAGCGGAGTAAAAGAGGTGTTGACAGCAGCGAGTAACGCTGTAGAATTCGCCTCCCGCTGACGAGAGATCGGAAGCGCCAAGTGGTTGAAGTTGCAAGGGAA
>NZ_MULM01000122.1:0-37350 GCF_002029345.1 Pseudomonas sp. VI4.1 | reverse complement strand
GCGAATGCGGTGTGTCATTCAACATCATTGCTGGATGGCACACCGCATTCGCGAGCAAGCCCGCTCCCACAGGGGTTTTGTGGTGATGTAGATATCGGCGCACAAAAAAAGCACCCCGCAGGGTGCTTTTTTTGGCATCTGAATATCCGCTACTACTTAGCCGGCTCATTCTGCGACAGGATCAACTTACCTTCCTTATCCACCGGAATCTGATTACCCGGATCGCGATCCATCCGCACCTTGCCTTCCTTGCCATCCAGCGAATAACGCACGTCGTAGCCTACAACCTTGTCACTGATGTCATTCACCGTGTTACAGCGAGTCTGGGTCGTGGTGTAGGTATCGCGATTCTGCATACCTTCCTGCACCTTGTTCCCCGCGTAACCGCCACCGACCGCACCGGCCACCGTGGCAATCTTCTTGCCCGTACCGCCACCGACCTGGTTACCGAGCAAACCACCCGCAACGGCACCGATGGCGGTACCGAGAATCTGGTGTTGATCTTTGACCGGCGCCTGCCGGGTCACTGCTACGTCCTTGCACACTTCACGTGGCGTCTTGATTTGTGTCTTGACCGGTTCAACGGCTAGAACTTGCGCATACTCAGGGCCGCTTTTAACCAGGCTGTAGGTGGCAACAGCACCCCCGGCAGTCACACCGACAGCACCCAATACCGCACCAACCAGCAACGACTTGTTCACATGAACCTCCTGACCATCACGTGCGGGACACGCCCGCGCTTCTCCCAGCCTTGGAGCATAAAAAAAGGCGCGAGTTCAACTCGCGCCTTTTTGGCTGACACCGTTCGAGGAATGTTCCCTCAAGGACGGTCGTCGATTTCCTTGTCGGTAGCTACCGGCGGAATCAGGTCTTCGGTGCTCAGGTTCAGCCAGATCAGCACCACGTTGGCGATGTAGATCGACGAATAAGTACCCGCCATCACTCCGATGAACAGCGCGAGGGAGAAGCCCCACAGGTTGTCACCGCCGAAGATCAACAGCGCGCCGATCGCCAGCAACGTGGAGATCGACGTGGCCATGGTCCGCAGCAGGGTTTGCGTGGTCGAGATGTTGATGTTCTCGATCAGCGTGGCCTTGCGCAGCACACGGAAGTTCTCGCGAACCCGGTCGAATACCACGATGGTGTCGTTCAGGGAGTAACCGATAATCGCCAATACCGCGGCCAACACCGTCAAATCGAAGGTGATCTGGAAGAACGAGAGGATCCCCAGGGTCACCACCACGTCGTGGATCAGCGAAACAATGGCACCGACCGCGAACTTCCACTGAAAGCGGAACGCCAGGTAGAGCATGATGCCGCCCAGCGCCATCAGCATGCCGAGGCCGCCCTGGTCGCGCAGCTCTTCACCGACCTGCGGGCCGACGAATTCGACGCGCTTGACCACGGCCGGGTTGTCGCCGCCGGCCTTCTGCAAGGCTTCAGCCACCTGGTGACCCAGTTGCGGGTCTTCGCCCGGCATGCGCACCAGCAGGTCGGTGGTCGCGCCAAAGCTCTGCACGATGGCATCGCTGTAACCCGACGCCGTCAGTTGCTCACGCACCTTGGTGACATCGGCCGGACGCTCGTAGGTCAGCTCGATGAGCGTACCGCCGGTGAAGTCCAGGCCGTAGTTCAGGCCCTTGCTGAACCAGCTGAACAACGCCAGAACCGTAAGCAGCAATGTGACGCCGAACGCAACGTTGCGAACGCCCATGAAGTTGATTGTACGTAACATGGCAGCCCCTTAAATCCACAACTTCTTGAAGTCACGACCGCCGAAGATCAGGTTGACCATCGCGCGGGTCACCATGATGGCCGTGAACATCGAGGTAAAGATCCCGAGGGACATGGTCACTGCGAAGCCCTTCACCGGGCCTGTGCCCATGGCGAAGAGAATCCCGCCGACCAGCAACGTGGTCAGGTTGGAGTCGAGAATCGCGGTGAAAGCCCGGCCGAAGCCTTCGTTGATTGCCCGTTGTACGGACATGCCCGCCGCAATCTCTTCGCGTATCCGCGAGAAGATCAGCACGTTGGCGTCGACCGCCATGCCCATGGTCAAGACGATACCGGCGATACCCGGCAGGGTCAGCGTGGCCCCCAGCAGCGACATCAAGGCCAGCAGCAACACCATGTTCACCGCCAGCGCGACGGTGGCAATGATGCCGAAGAAGCGGTAGATGGCGATGATGAACAGCGAGACGAACAGCATGCCCCACAGCGAGGCATCGACACCCTTGACGATGTTGTCGGCACCCAGGCTCGGGCCGATGGTACGTTCTTCAGCGAAGTACATCGGTGCCGCCAGACCACCGGCACGCAGCAGCAGCGCCAGCTCTGACGACTCGCCCTGGCCGTTCAGGCCGGTGATACGGAATTGAGCACCCAGCGGCGACTGGATGGTCGCCAGGCTGATGATCTTCTTCTCTTCTTTGAACGTCTGAACCGGCACGTCTTTCTCGACGCCGTTGACCACTTGCTTGACGTAAGTGGTGACCGGACGCTGCTCGATGAAGATCACCGCCATGCTGCGACCAACGTTGCTGCGAGTCGCACGACTCATCAGCTCGCCACCGTGGCCATCCAGGCGGATGTTCACTTCTGGCGTGCCCTGCTCGCCGAAGCCAGCCTTGGCGTCGGTGACCTGGTCACCGGTGATGATCAGGCCACGCTCGATCTGTGCCGGCGGACGATTGCCCTCGCGGAACTCGAAGGACTCGGAAGTGGCTTTCGAAGCGCCCGGCTCTGCAGCCAGGCGGAACTCGAGGTTGGCCGTCTTGCCGAGGATACGCTTGGCTTCTGCGGTGTCCTGCACACCCGGCAGCTCAACCACGATGCGGTTGGCGCCCTGGCGCTGAACGATAGGCTCGGCCACACCCAGCTCGTTGACGCGGTTACGGACCGTGGTCAAGTTCTGCTTGATGGAGTATTCGCGGATTTCCGCCAGCTTGGCCGGGGTCATCGCCAGACGCAGCACCGGCTGGCCATTGAGGTCGGCCGGAACAATGTCGAAATCGTTGAAGTTCTTGCGAATCAGGGTGCGGGCTTGCTCGCGGGCGGCTTCATCGGTGAAGCCCAGCTGAATGGCACCTTCGAATTGCGGCAGGCTGCGATAGCGCAGTTTCTCTTTACGCAACAGGCTCTTGACGTCGCCTTCGTAGACTTTCAGGCGTGCATCGAGGGCTTTGTCCATGTCCACTTCCAGCAGGAAGTGCACACCACCGGACAAGTCCAGACCCAGCTTCATCGGGTGCGCGCCAAAGCTGCGCAGCCATTGCGGGGTGGTTTGCGCCAGGTTCAGTGCAACGACGTAGTCATCACCCAATGCCTTGCGCACAACGTCCTTGGCCGGCAGCTGGTCTTCAGCCTTGGTCAGGCGCAGCAGACCGCCCTTGCCGCTCTCTGCCAGCGTGGCAGCCTTGACGCTGATCCCGGATTCCTTGAGCGCTGCGCTCACGCGATCCAGGTCAGCCTGAGTGACCTGCAGCGAAGTGCTTGCACCGCTGATCTGAATAGCCGGGTCATCAGGGTATAAATTGGGAGCGGAATACACCAGACCGATCGCCAGCACCGCCAGGATCAGAATGTATTTCCACAGAGGGTATTTGTTCAGCATCACGCCGCCCGCTTATGACGCGGGGCGCCTTGCGCGCCCCGTCGATTGAGTAGAAGTTGAAACTTAGATCGCTTTGAGCGTGCCTTTTGGCAGCGTGGCGGCGATGGCGCCTTTCTGGAATTTCATTTCGACGGTGTCGGAAACTTCCAGAACCACGAAATCGTCGGCCACTTTGGTGATCTTGCCGGCGATACCACCGGTGGTCACCACTTCGTCGCCTTTTTGCAGGCTACCGAGCAGGTTTTTCTGTTCTTTGGCGCGCTTGGCCTGTGGACGCCAGATCATCAGGTAGAAGATGACCAGGAAACCGACCAGGAAAATCCACTCAAAGCCGCCGCCCATTGGGCCTGCAGCAGGTGCAGCAGCGTCAGCCATGGCGTTAGAGATAAAAAAGCTCATTTAGCACTCCAGTTGCAAATGTTGAATCTTGGGGTCAGAAAACTCAGTCCAAAGGCGGAACGGGAAGTCCGCGTTTGGCGTAGAAGGCATCGACAAAGGCGGCCAATGTACCCTGTTGAATAGCCTCGCGCAAACCAGCCATAAGCACCTGGTAATGGCGCAAATTGTGGATGGTATTCAACATGCTACCCAGCATTTCGCCACACTTGTCCAGATGGTGCAGGTAAGCACGGGAGAAGTTCTGGCAGGTGTAGCAATCGCACGTTGGATCCAGCGGCGAATCATCATGGCGATGAAACGCGTTGCGGATCTTCAGCACGCCTGTATCAATGAACAGATGCCCATTGCGGGCATTACGGGTTGGCATCACGCAATCGAACATGTCCACACCGCGGCGCACACCCTCCACGAGATCTTCCGGTTTGCCAACGCCCATAAGGTAACGAGGTTTGTCAGCCGGCATCTGGCCCGGCAGGTAGTCCAGCACCTTGATCATCTCGTGCTTGGGCTCGCCCACCGACAGACCGCCGATGGCCAGGCCGTCGAAACCGATCTGGTCGAGGCCTTCCAGGGAGCGCATGCGCAAATCCTGGTGCATGCCGCCCTGCACGATGCCGAACAACGCCGCCGTGTTGTCGCCATGGGCTTCTTTGGAACGCTTGGCCCAACGCAACGACAGCTCCATCGACACCCGCGCGACGTCTTCGTCAGCCGGGTACGGCGTGCATTCGTCGAAAATCATCACGATGTCCGACCCCAGGTCACGCTGGACCTGCATCGACTCTTCCGGCCCCATGAACACCTTGGCGCCGTCCACGGGCGAGGCGAAGGTCACGCCCTCCTCCTTGATCTTGCGCATGGCGCCCAGGCTGAACACCTGGAAACCGCCGGAGTCGGTCAGGATCGGGCCTTTCCACTGCATGAAATCGTGCAGGTCGCCGTGCTTCTTGATCACTTCGGTGCCAGGACGCAGCCACAGGTGGAAGGTGTTGCCCAGAATGATCTCCGCGCCGGTGGCGGTGATATCCCGCGGCAGCATGCCCTTGACCGTGCCATACGTGCCCACCGGCATGAACGCCGGGGTCTCGACGGTACCGCGCGGGAAGGTCAAACGACCGCGACGCGCCTTGCCGTCAGTGGCCAGCAATTCAAACGACATACGACTCATTCTGTTTCCTCAGGGCCTGATTCTTTAGGGGCAGTCGGCGCCGGATTACGGGTGATAAACATCGCATCACCGTAGCTGAAAAAGCGGTAACCATGCTCGACGGCGGCTTTGTAAGCGGCCATGGCTTCGGGATAACCGGCGAACGCCGAAACCAGCATCAACAGCGTGGATTCGGGCAAATGAAAGTTGGTGACCAGGGCATCGACCACATGAAACGGCCGGCCGGGTAGATAAAGATGTCGGTGTCGCCACTGAACGGCTTGAGCACGCCATCGCGCGCCGCGCTTTCCAGGGAACGCACGCTGGTAGTGCCCACCGCCACCACGCGACCACCGCGCGCACGACAGGCGGCCACCGCATCCACCACGTCCTGGCCGACTTCCAGCCATTCGCTGTGCATGTGGTGGTCTTCGATCTTCTCGACGCGCACCGGCTGAAACGTGCCCGCACCCACGTGCAAGGTCACGAACGCGGTCTCGATGCCCTTGGCGGCAATCGCCTCCATCAGCGGCTGATCGAAATGCAGCCCCGCCGTCGGCGCCGCCACCGCGCCCAGACGCTCGGCGTACACCGTCTGATAACGCTCGCGGTCCGAGCCTTCATCCGGGCGGTCTATATAAGGCGGCAACGGCATATGCCCGACACGATCCAGCAGCGGCAACACCTCTTCGGCGAAGCCCAACTCGAACAACGCATCATGACGCGCCAGCATCTCAGCCTCGCCACCACCGTCGATCAGGATCTTCGACCCAGGCTTTGGCGACTTGCTGGAACGCACATGCGCCAGCACCCGATGGCTGTCCAGCACCCGTTCCACCAGGATTTCCAGCTTGCCGCCGGAAGCCTTCTGGCCAAACAGCCGCGCCGGAATCACCCGGGTATTGTTGAACACCATCAAATCGCCCGGGCGCAAATGCTCGAGCAAATCGGTGAATTGACGGTGTGCCAGGGCGCCGCTGACCCCATCCAGGGTCAACAGGCGACTGTCGCGACGCTCGGCCAAAGGGTGGCGGGCGATCAGCGAATCAGGGAGCTCGAAGGTAAAGTCAGCAACGCGCATGATGGGGTTCGTCTAGCAGGGCCGCAAAGTCTAGCGGAAACCTCAAAAATTTTCCATGAAACCTGATTGACCAACGGTAATCTCATCTCTATACTTCGCCGCCATTGAGCCCTGATGGCGGAATTGGTAGACGCGGCGGATTCAAAATCCGTTTTCGCAAGAAGTGGGAGTTCGAGTCTCCCTCGGGGCACCAAAATTAAGAAAGGTCTTGCTTTGCAAGGCCTTTTTTTTCGCCCGCGAAAAAGCACCTGACACCCCGCCGACCTGTAGGAGCCGGCTTGCTGGCGATGCTTTTGACCCTGCTCTTCCACACCACCCGCACCGCTGGAACATTTCACAAGGATTCCCCCCATGGAATTGCTGCTGGAAACCGTTGCCCTGTTCGCCCTCAAGCTTGCTTATGAGACGGAAGATTCGAGTCCGATTCTGCGGGATGATTTGGTGATGAGTGATTATGAGCGGGAGGTTTTTGGGTTGTTGGTGCGTCGGGGGGATGTTGAGGCGATTCAATATAAAGTGGACGAATGTATGGTATTGGCGCTGAACGCTATCGGTGGTGTTGAGACAGTCCTGGGCCGCGAGCTGCATAGGTTGTCAGTAAACTTCAACGCGGCGCGGACCATGGAGCATCTTGGTACCCCGCTCAACGCGCTCAACGATTATCTGAAAGATATTCAATGAGTGAAGGGTGTCGCCGAGAGTGTTAGATTTTTTGCGTACAGCCCGGTAACGGCCTGCCGTCAAGCAGGCCTTCATTTCGCCAGGTTTCGCCTAGACCCTTAGCTGTCGCATCTGCGAATACGCGCTGTCTGATCTTCTTGGATAGTCGTGTCATGCAATCGACCTGATTGAAGGCTGCCAGCTTTAATGCCCAGCACAGCGGGCATTGATTGTGTGCCGGTATTTACCTAGGGAGCTGAATCAGCGTCCGATATCTCAGTCATCACTTGCTGAGTCTCAGCCTGTTGGCGTTGATCTTGTGAGCGCTTCCAGCGCCGCCGCTCTCTTGCAATCATTCGCTTCTTATAGGATCTATCCAAGGCACTGTAGATATCGACTTTCAGGTGTTCTCGCCCTTGAGCTATCTGGATTAGGCTTTTTTCCATGCTTTTCAAGTGGCGAGTCATATCAACAGCGGGTTCATTGCCCAGCCAGCTCACTCCATCATGATCGGCCATACTTAAGTTATAGGAGTTCTCCTCCCGCTTCTTATCCGACTGGCTTCGAAGCCAAGATATAGTGACTTCGAAGGACTTTCCTTTCAGAGGGGCGTAGTCGGACAGATAGCTCCGAAGACCGTGGCCTGGCTTCAGAACACTGACTGCCTCGAATGGGATCTTTGCATCAGTTGTTCTGGCTTCGCCGTTTTGAAGCGGCGGTTTGAAGTTAACCTTGATGTCATAGGCTGTGGCATTTCCCGTGTTGTCAATGAGCAAATCGAAGTGTCGTGAAGACCACCGATTTGGACTGAATGTCACAACCACGTGGGGCTGGCCCGACGCTTCAGCCATTCGTGTCGTCTCCCTTGCTAAAACCAACGTTACTCGCCAGAGGAAAAAAGTGGCCACCGCTGTAGCGATCGTGCCCAGCAGTCCTCCCACTCCCAGCACCAAGCTCTGCCAAGGCTCTAGATCCGGCATAGTTCTCTCCCATGCTTAATTGTGAAAGGCACCAGACGCCGAGTGTAAGCCGCTGCGCCGAATTTTGCTGCAAGTAGAAACTGAAGATACCTCTGGCGTAATGTCACCACAAAAATAGAAAACTAGGGGGCAGAAAACTAGGGGGCAGATTTATTTCCATTCATTGGATAAGAAAAGACAGGCAGTCTAGAAAGCGGAATTACCCGATAGACGCATCAGTGTGCTCCTGATTCCTGATAATAAATCTGCCCCCTTTACCCCTCCCTTTACCCCTCGCCCCCTTTACCCCTCTTTTCCAGTCACCTTCCGCAAGGCCGACTATGTTGGGTGTCGCCTGATTTCCGATTTCGTGAGTTTTCCGAAGGCTGCTAAAACTCAACCCTATGATAAATACCTTCAGCACCCACATTATGACCAAAGCCGCACCACCCACCTGCCGTGCGCTTTACAGTGATCAGATCTTTTTTAATGTCGAAGTCGTATGCACAGTCGCCGTCATCTCCGCTCATGGCGTAATGAGCCTTGCCATTATCAACGGCTAATACCGTTGAAAACTCACCAATATTGGGACCGTAATACATCGCCATCAGGCCAGCGTAATAACCCTGAAATTCAAATTTGTATTTCTGACCCTGCGGCTTGACAACCATGGAACTCCATAACGAAGCTCCAGAATATTGCCAATATTGCGCCTCTGACTTAGCGGACAGCTTCTCTATCGAGTTTTTTATCTCGCCACTGAATTTTCCGAGATTGAAAATCGACTTTTTGTCGTTTGGCAGTATACTCAGCCATGCACGGGCCTTAAGGTAGTTGCCTTCGTGAACATAGGTGAGAGCGACGTTATTGTAGGCCATCGCAATTTTCTCTTCTTCCAGTTGACAACTTTCCGACCAGCCAACCTGCCGCTCGTACTGCTCCCGAGCCTTGGCGTATTGCTTAAGCTTGTAATATTTTCCACCCTCGGCGGAATACTCACTAATTTTAAGACAGTTGGCCACCACCTCTTTCTCATTAATGTTTGCATGAGCAAAAAACGGCATTATAAAAATCAGCATAATCGCATCAACTCTTATAAAGCGGCGCACTAAAAACAAAAACCCTGAACATTCATATTATTTTTCCTTTTTAATAACTTAAGATCCAAAATTGCGCAAACGGCAACATCGTCATATGGAGGAAACAATTACATAACAATAGGAACGCCACATTTTTTCGATGTAGTCGGCACAACAATAAAAATGTCACATTATTTGCATTTCTGTGCGTCCCCACTTCTTGTTCCCAGCCCCACTTCGAATACATGCCATAGCCTTACGCCAAAGCTAGCTAGATCCCGAAAAGTTTCCGAGGGAACCCAGTTTCATCCGGGAACCCCATCGCTTTGAAGGTGCAGCCCGGCATAGCAGGCTTGCTGTCGATCAGATCCGCGACTTCGTTGATCCAGGTCGAGGCTGGTGCGATTTTCTGGAGCAGAAACCATATGACTGCAACCAACCCGTACAACCGCTTGAGTGCATGCTGATCCATCCCCAGCGTCTGAAAAAACTGGTCAGCGGGGACCGCTAACGAGTTAGGAGAGGCCTGATTCCAAATACGGGTATGGTGCGCACAGCGGTTGCGCAAATGGCTGGTCTGTTGCATCCACCGGCTGAGCATCTTGGCGTTGTTCAAGCCGAAGCGCGCGAGTATGAAATTCTGATACTTGCTATTGAGCAGCTCGAAGAACTCCGAGAGATCCCCGAAATCCCATGCTTCCACCGCTACCCAAACGGGTATGGACTTACCGGCTCGGAAGTGCCACTGAATGCAGTCCTCTTTACTTCGAGTAATGTGCGATTGCTGCTTTTGGCTCCACTCTGCCCACTTGTTCCGCCTATTACCGCGACGATCCGTGTACGGTTGAGTCCATTTATTCAGAATGAATTTCGCATTGGTGTAGGCCATCGGGTCGTGGTACCCAACCTCGTGAGCCATTACCGTCTTGAGGTGAACCTCCAAGCGCTCGACCGCATCCAGCATGAGCATCCGTAATCGCTTATCGAACTTGTAAAGATCTACGATCGTGTCGAAAGAGGTCGCTGCCTGGAAAGTGTCCAGACGCAGTGGCTTGCCTGTGACCGGGCAAACGTCTTGCCGCAGGCTGTTCATTTTGAACTCCCGCGCCGGGTACCAGTAACCGCTGAGGCGGTAATACCCTAGCTGCGCGAGCTTGCGCTCTGCACGAGACGGGTCATGGATTTGCATACCCCTGCTGGCCAGCAGCGCAACCAAATCAGGGTATGTACGGAACGGTTTCGGAGGGGCTGGGGTAGACAACTTCCATGTTCCAGAAACAAGAAGGCCCGAACGTAATGCCGGACTAAGCCAGCACCAGAGGATCGGGCGCGATTGGGATTGATGCTGCCGTAACCTGATGATCATGTCAATTTGAACGTCGCAGAAAACGCGGCAAACGCCAGGATTTATGCGGGTTTGTGACGATCTGTTGCAGGCGGTGGCGTGCGCTTGTGAGCAGCCTAGAACAGAGCTCTTTGGTTATCTGTCAGGCGATTCCGATATAGCGGTAGGGATATTCTCTGCGATGCCTGGTGCGAGCAATTTTCAAAGAGATCGAGGTTTGGAAGTTGCAGCAACGAGGTGTGCGCGATACCCTTCCACTGTCGCTGCCAATTCAGCGACCGGGTGTGGAAACCCGTGTAATTCAAGGCGCAACAGCGCCCCCATCACGTCTGCCGGCGCTTTTTTTTATGCCTGCGGCGTGAGTTATGGCGGCTGTGCGTGGGACGTCTTCGGGCGTGCCGGTTTCCTTGATTCCCGGTTTTCCACCCTGCGCACAGCTGTCACCCATTCGTGTGGAAACGAACGTGGCAGCTCCTCATATCAAGGAGTTTGATAATGCGCAGCATCAATCCGTACGAAATTTGGGTTTTCCCTCATCGCGATTCCCAAGTGCCTATCGCCCCACCGTCCGCCCTCTCCCACCGCCTCTTCGTTATCGGAGGTGGCCAATGATTGAACAATCTGAACTAAAAACCATCGGCCTGACACCTGCCATCTACTGCGCGGATCAAGCGCTATTCCATGTCACTCGCGGCGTTCCCCTCGGTGATGCGTTAGCCATGGCTTCTGATTTCCTGTTTCTGGCCAAGGCGCTTACAGCAGATGCTGCCTACGCGAAGGACACCGACCGCCACGCCTGGGCTGCTCATTATCTGACGTCCATGAGTAAGGCCGTGGTGGATGACGCGGTGAAGGTGTTGACGCGGGGTCGGGCGTCGACAGTGACACCTCAGAGGACGGCGGCTGCGTCTGAAGTGTAGATTTTGAAGAATGGGCAGCGGGTTGCTTGGGATGATCGCAGGGCTTTCATATTGATGTTGGCTGGGCTGGCGCTTTCGCTGGCAAGCCAGCTCCTACAGGGGTTGAGGTGAGCTGACTGGGGGTGTTAGCCCCGATTTTTTGGGGCTAACACATCATTCGGTTCACAGCACGTGTTGGGAAATCAGCTTCGATATTTCTACCATCGATGTCCTGCCGGTGAATTCGAATTTCACTTTCCCCAGCGACGAAAAATAGATCTCCAGCTCGGAATCCAGATCGAACGTCCCCGAGGTTTCCACCGAGTACGCCACGATGTTTTTGTACGGCAACGAGGTGAAGTCTTTCTTGCTGCCGGTGAGGCCCTGTACGTTGACGGCGATGATGCGTTTGTTGGTAAACACTACGCCGTCGCGCATGGACTTGTACGAATCGATGACCTGTTCGCCATCAAGCAATAGGGCGGAAACGCGTTCGGCGTATTCTTCGTTTTGCTTGAGCTTGAAGAATCCCTTGTTGTTGAAATCAATCATTTGCCGCTCCTGGTTTTAAATGCACTTCAACGCTTAAAGACGCCTCAACGGCTACTCAATCTGAATCGGCCCCTTGGTCCCGGCAGCGCTGTCCATCCAGTAGTCTTCATTCTGCAGTCGCCGATCGCCCTGGATGGTGAAGAGGAGCTTGCCCTGGCGAAACTGCAGCGTGCCGTCGGTGCGTTTGGCATTCACCCGTTTGCCGTTGACCCAGACCTGTTCTTTGGCATCGATGCGGATGGTGGCAACGGTCGCGCCTGCATCGCTCTTGGCAACCCACTGCCCGGCATAAGGCGTCTGGGCTGGGGTCTGGGCGCCTGGGCTGTCCGCCGCGGGGTTGGTGAAGCCGGCCTTGGCGTTTTCCGCCTTGGTCTTGTGGATATCGCAGCCTTGGGTTTCGCTGACCTGGGTGCAGCCGGATTGTTCGAGTTGCTGGCGGTATTTTTCGTTGATGGCGTACGCCGGGGACTGGGTCGCGATCAAGATGGCCAGCGCCGGCAGGATGAGTCTATTCATGGGGGCTCCTTTGCGATCTCTATCGAACGGCATCGCACATTCACTGTAGCTGGCTGATTACGTCCTTCACTACCCGCGCCAGGACAGCAGCACCTGTGGATAACTCTACCAGCACTGTGGCACGCCTTGCTCATCCGGACCAGGCATGACTTCACGCCGTCGGCTTATCCGACTCGTCCTGCCCCGCCGCCCGCACTGCAATCTCAATCGCCCGAACGCTGATCGCCGCAAATATCGCTGTCATCAGCACCCCGTTGAACCCCAGAAAAATCGCCAGAACCCGCGAAACGCCAAGTTTCGGCACGAGTTCTCCATAACCAATGGTCAAACCGGTCACGAAGCCGAAATAGATGCCGTCAAAAGGATCCCATCCCTCCAGGTGGCTGATGATGAGGCCGATCAGCACGATCAGAAAAAGCAGTATGGAAAAGATCGGCCAGACAACGCGAAAGTAGAACCCGACGGCTTTGTAGAATTCTCGACGGACGTGCGATGCATGAGTGGGCTTCATGTCATGGGCTTCCTGAGGTTTGCCTGGGCGGCGGGTGTATTGACCCTCCATCAGCTTGGCACAGGCGCTGGAAACTGGTGGCCAACTGATCCACTCCCCCTCCCGTCTTGATCACATCCTTGATGCGGCCCTTGAATTCCCCCCTCCCATGACGTCGGCCAGTCGTCGCGGTGCCTCAGCAGCGGGTTTGGCTTGGTTCAAACTTGATTCGCGATAGCGCTGCACATGGCGCCCTGCCCCTTCAGGGACGACGCCTCGGGCCGCATTCTTCTAGACTCAATAGAAGGTCGTGGAAAGAACCGGGCACGTCGCTTTGGTGCAGATGAATTGAAAGCCCCGTGGCAAGCTGATTTATGCCCTTTTGAGGTGCGGCAAAGACCGCGCCGGGCACAACAAGATGCCCGCTCAGGGTGCCCTGGCCAACGGCCTGACAATGCCACGATACCGTGACGTGGTGTGAATGCCGCAGCCGACACTTTCGGACGACCGACAACCGCCTGGTTTGTCCGTGACCGTGAGGATTGCTGAATGCCTGATGAGACGTTGCACCTGCCGATGGTCAACAGCCTGTTGGAGCGCCACAAGGGCACTCCCGGCGCACTGTTGCCCATCCTTCATGATATTCAGGAACGCATCGGTTATATCCCCGATGCGGCTATCCCCGAAATTGCCCACGCGTTGAACCAGAGTCAGGCCGAGGTTCGCGGGGTGATCAGTTTTTACCATGATTTTCGTACCGCGCCGCCGGCCCGCCATATCCTGCGGCTGTGCCGGGCCGAGTCCTGCAAGAGTCGTGGCGCCGAGCAGTTGGCCGCCCAGTTGCGCGAGCGTCTGCAACTGGACGATCACGGCAGCAGCGCCGACGGCAGCATCAGTTTGCGTCCGGTGTATTGCCTGGGTGCCTGCGCCTGTTCGCCCGCGCTGGAGCTGGATGGCCGGGTGCATGCGCGGCTCAGTGCCGAGCGCCTGGATGCCTTGCTTGACGCTTGCCGGGAGGACGCATGATGTCGGCTCTCTATCTGCCCTGTGATTCGCTGGCCCGTGCCGTGGGCGCCGACGAGGTGGCGGTGGCCCTGATCACTCAGGCCCGTGAGCGCAATCTGCCCCTGGAGTTGCAGCGCACCAGCTCGCGCGGCCTGTATTGGCTGGAACCGCTGTTGGAAGTGGACAGCCCCCAAGGCCGTATCGGTTTCGGCCCGCTGACCGCGGCCGATGTGCCATCCGTGCTCGAAGCCCTGCAAGGCGAGCCGTCCGCGCATCCACTGGCCTTGGGCCTGGTGGAAGAATTACCGTATCTGAAGACTCAACAACGCCTGCTGTTCGCCCGGGCCGGTATTACCCGGCCGCTGTCGCTGGACGATTACCGGGAGCACGGCGGTTTCGAGGGTTTAACAAGGGCCGCCAACATTGGCGGCGAGCAGACCGCGACGGAAGTGTTCGATTCAGGCCTGCGTGGGCGTGGCGGCGCGGCTTTCCCGGCCGGGATCAAATGGCGCACGGTGCGTGCCACCCAGGCGGCGCAGAAATACATTGTGTGCAACGCCGACGAAGGCGACTCCGGTACCTTTGCCGATCGCATGTTGATGGAAGGCGACCCCTTCCTGCTGATCGAAGGCATGGCCATTGCCGGCATCACTGTCGGCGCCAGCTACGGCTACATCTATGTGCGTTCGGAATATCCAGACGCCGTGGCCATCCTGCGCCAGGCGCTGAACATCGCTCGATCCGCCGGTTACCTGGGCGCCAATGTCGGCGGCAGTGGCCAGGCTTTCGATATGGAAGTGCGGGTCGGTGCCGGCGCGTACATCTGTGGTGAGGAAACCGCGCTGCTGGACTCCCTCGAAGGCAAGCGCGGCGTCGTTCGCGCCAAGCCGCCGATCCCCGCCTTGAAGGGCCTGTTCGGCCTGCCGACCCTGGTGCACAACGTGCTGACCCTGGCCTCAGTGCCGCTGATCCTGGCCAAAGGTGCGCAGTTCTATCGCGATTACGGCATGGGCCGTTCCCTGGGCACCATGCCCTTCCAGCTGGCGGGCAATATCCGTCACGGCGGCCTGGTGGAACGGGCCTTTGGCCTGACCCTGCGCGAACTGGTGGAGGACTACGGCGGCGGAACCGCCAGTGGCCGGCCGCTGAAGGCTGCGCAGGTTGGCGGGCCTTTAGGCGCCTGGGTGCCGCCAAGTCAATTCGACACGCCGCTGGATTACGAAGCCTTCGCCGGCATCGGCGCAATGCTCGGTCACGGCGGTGTGGTGGTGGCTGACGACAGCCTGGACATGGCCCATATGGCGCGTTTCGCCATGCAGTTCTGCGCCGAGGAATCCTGCGGCAAATGCACCCCCTGCCGCATCGGCTCGACCCGGGGCGTGGAGGTGATCGACCGCCTGCTGGCTGCGCCGGACCAGAGCGGTCGCGATGAGCAGGTGATCATCCTCAAGGACCTGTGCGACACCCTGCAATACGGTTCGCTGTGCGCGTTGGGCGGCATGGTCTCGTTTCCGGTCGCCAGCGCCCTCAAGCACTTCCCCGCCGACTTCGGCTTGCAGCCTTCGGAGGCCGAGCAATGATCACTCTCTTCGACCCGAAAACAGACATCGACCTTGGAACGCCTGCCCGCGACAGCCAGGTGCAGGTCACCCTGAACATCGACGGCCGCAGCATCAGCGTGCCCGAAGGCACCTCGGTGATGCGCGCCGCCGCGCTGCTGGGCACCACCATTCCCAAACTGTGCGCCACCGACAGCCTGGAAGCCTTCGGCTCCTGCCGCATGTGCCTGGTGGAGATCGACGGCATGCGCGGCTACCCGGCGTCCTGCACCACGCCGGTCACCGAAGGCATGAGCGTGCACACCCAGACACCGAAGCTCGCGACCCTGCGCCGCAACGTCATGGAGCTGTACATCTCCGATCACCCGCTGGACTGCCTGACCTGCTCGGCCAACGGCAACTGCGAGCTGCAAACCGTCGCCGGCCAGGTCGGCCTGCGGGAGGTGCGTTACGGCTATGAAGGCGACAACCATCTGGCCGACGTCAAGGACACCTCCAACCCCTACTTCGACTACGACCCGAGCAAGTGCATCGTCTGCAACCGCTGCGTGCGCGCCTGCGAAGAAACCCAGGGCACCTTTGCCCTGACCATTACCGGGCGCGGGTTCGAATCCCGCGTGGCGGCCGCCGGTGGCGATAACTTCCTCGAGTCGGAGTGCGTGTCCTGCGGCGCCTGCGTGCAAGCCTGCCCCACCGCGACCCTGATCGAAAAAAGCGTGGTCGAACTGGGCCAGCCCGAACGCAGTGTGATCACCACCTGTGCCTATTGCGGCGTGGGTTGCTCGTTCCGCGCCGAGATGAAAGGCGACCAGCTGGTGCGCATGGTTCCGGACAAGAACGGCCAGGCCAACCACGGCCACTCCTGCGTCAAGGGGCGTTTTGCCTGGGGCTACGCCACCCACCCGGATCGCATCACCAAGCCGATGATCCGCAAACACATCAACGACCCCTGGCAGGAAGTCAGCTGGGATGAAGCGGTGACCTACGCCGCCAGTGAATTCCGCCGGCTGCAGCAACAATACGGCCGCGACTCGATTGGTGGCATCACCTCCAGCCGCTGCACCAACGAAGAAACCTACCTGGTGCAAAAACTGGTGCGCGCCGCGTTCGGCAACAACAACGTCGATACCTGTGCGCGAGTCTGCCACTCGCCGACCGGCTATGGCCTGAAACAAACCCTGGGCGAGTCCGCCGGCACCCAGAGTTTCGACTCGGTGATGCAGGCCGACGTGATCCTGGTGATGGGCGCCAACCCCAGCGACGCCCACCCGGTGTTCGCCTCGCAGCTCAAACGCCGCCTGCGCGAAGGCGCGCGGCTCATCGTCATCGACCCACGCCGCATCGATCTGGTGGACTCGGTGCACGCCCGCGCCGAGCTGCACCTGGCCCTGCGCCCGGGCACCAACGTCGCCATGCTCAACGCCCTGGCCCATGTCATCGTCACTGAAGGCCTGCTCAACCAGGCGTTTATCGACGCCCGTTGCGAGGGCAACGATTTCGCTCGCTGGAGCGAGTTCGTCAGCCGCGCGGAAAACTCGCCGGAAGTCCTGGGCGCCACCTGCGGCGTAGACCCGGCCGACATCCGTGCCGCCGCCCGCCTGTATGCCACCGGCGGCAATGCGGCGATCTACTATGGCCTGGGCGTCACCGAGCACAGCCAGGGCAGCACCGCGGTGATGGGCATCGCCAACCTGGCCATGGCCACCGGCAACATCGGTCGCGAAGGCGTGGGCGTAAACCCGCTGCGGGGGCAGAACAACGTGCAGGGCTCCTGCGACATGGGTTCCTTCCCCCACGAGCTGCCCGGCTACCGGCACATCTCCAACGAAGGGGTGCGCGCGCAGTTCGAACAAGCCTGGAACGTCACCCTGCAACCCGACCCGGGCCTGCGCATCCCCAACATGTTCGAAGCAGCGTTGGGCGGCAGCTTCAAGGGCCTGTATTGCCAAGGCGAAGACATCGTTCAGAGCGACCCCAATACCCAGCACGTCACCGCCGCGATGTCGGCCATGGAATGCGTGGTGGTGCAGGACATTTTCCTCAACGAAACCGCCAAGTTCGCCCACGTGTTCCTGCCGGGCTGCTCGTTCCTGGAAAAAGACGGCACCTTCACCAACGCCGAACGGCGCATCTCCCGGGTGCGCAAGGTCATGGAGCCGCTGGGCGGCAAGGCCGACTGGGAAGGCACCATTGCCCTGGCCAACGCCCTGGGTTACCCGATGAACTACCGGCACCCATCGGAAATCATGGATGAAATCGCCCGCCTGACGCCGACCTTCACCAACGTCAGCTACGCCGCACTGGACAGCCACGGCAGCCTGCAATGGCCGTGCAACGCCGAGGCGCCTGACGGCACGCCGACCATGCACATCGAGGAGTTCGTGCGCGGCAAGGGGCGCTTCATGCTCACCGGCTACGTGCCCACCGAGGAAAAGGTCAACAATCGTTACCCCCTGCTGCTGACCACCGGGCGCATCCTCAGCCAGTACAACGTCGGCGCCCAGACCCGGCGGACCGACAACGTTGCCTGGCACAATGAAGACCGCCTGGAAATCCACCCGACCGACGCCGAGAGCCGTGGCATCAACGAGGGTGACTGGGTCGGCATTGGCAGCCGCGCCGGGCAGACCGTACTGCGCGCGCGGATCACCGAACGGGTCGCCCCGGGCGTGGTGTACACCACCTTCCACTTCCCTGAATCGGGGGCCAACGTCATCACCACCGACAACTCCGACTGGGCCACCAACTGTCCGGAGTACAAGGTCACCGCCGTGGAAGTCAGCCGCGTCTACCACCCTTCCGAGTGGCAAAAACGCTATCAGGCGTTCAGCGACAACCAACAACGCCTGCTCGACGATCGCCGCCAGGCTCGTGGCGCTAAAGCGGAGGTGCGCCGATGAGCACTGCCAACCTGATCAAGATGGCCAACCAGATCGCCCAGTACTTCGCCAGCGAACCGGACCAGCAAAAGGCCGTGCTCGGCGTGCGCAATCATCTGCAGATGTTCTGGGCGCCGAGCATGCGCAAGGAGCTGCTAGCCTGGCAGACCGAGCATCAGGGGGCCGACTTGCACCCGCTGGTGCAGGCGGCGGTCAGTGGGGCGGGGTGGGAGGCTTAGGTTTGCACGAGCTTGAGAATGGATGAAAAACCTGTGGGAGCGAGTTTGCTCGCGAAGGCGTCGTATTCGCCGACATCAGTCGTGAATGTGCCGGCCTCTTCGCGAGCAAGCTCGCTCCCACATGGATAGGTGTGGTGACTGGTATTTGGATTAGCCCCGAGTATTTCGGGGCTCTCGCTAGGCCGGATGCACCGGTAGTACCACCTGCGCCTCCAACCCGCCCTTCGATCGATTGCGCAGTGTCAGCTCGCCTCCATGCTCCAACACTATCGCCCGCGCGGCCGATAACCCCAAACCGACACCCCCCGTGCTTTTGTTCCGCGAGCCTTCCATGCGAAAGAACGGCGCGAACACTTGTTCAAGGCTGGCATCCGGAATACCCGGTCCACGATCCAGGATCTTGATCCGCATTTCTCCGGCACCGCCAATCAATTCCACCGTCGGTTCACGACCGTACTTGATCGCGTTATCAAGCAGATTGGTAATCACCCGCTTAAGCCCCAACGGCCGCCCGACATACACCCATCGCAACGGCCCGCTAAAAGCGACATCGATACCCTGATCCCGATAATCATCCAGCAACGTTTGCAGCAACTCCGCCAGATCAAACTGAGTCGCCGGTTCCAGCCGAGCATCGTCGCGGAAAAACTCCAGCGCCGAGTTGATCATCGCCTGCATCTCATCCACGTCACGAAACAGCCGTTGCTGTTGCTCACTGTCTTCGATGAACTCACCCCGCAAACGCATCCGCGTCAGGGGCGCGCGCAGGTCGTGGGAGATGGCGGCGAGCATTTGCGTGCGGTCGCGGATGAAGTGCTGCAACTGGGCCTGCATGGCGTTGAACGCGAGGATCGCCTGGCGGATTTCGTGGGGGCCCAGCGGTTCGATGGGCGGGGCGCGGAAATCCACGCCGAAGCGTCGGGCGCCTTCGGCGAAGCGTTGCAAGGGTGTGGCGAGGCGGCGGGTGGCGATCAGCGCGACCAGGGCGGTGGAGATCAGCACCAGCAGGATCACGATCAGGTAGCGTGGCGTTTCGTCGAGGCCCCAGCTGCGCGAAGGCGCAGAGAACATCAGCCATGTCGAATCCGCCAGTTCGATCAGCAGCGCGTAATGAGCGTCGGCCGTGTGTTCCGTCCAGTCGGCCGGTTCATAGGCTTCGACGCGCCGGTCAGGGGATCTGAGCATTGGCTGCAGGATGGTCGAGCCGATGTCGGACTTCGGATCGTCCACTGTCGGCAGATCGAGATCGTGCCGGTCAGGATGCCAACTGACGGTGAAGCCATTTTCGCTGGCGGCTTGCGCCAGCGGGTTGCGCAATGGCGCCGGGGCGGCCTCGATGACGCGGGCGATAGCGGCGGCTTTTTCCAGCAGGCCGATTTCGGTCAGCGGCGGGCGCGCCCACACCCCGGCCAGCTGGATAAACAGCCCGTTGAGCGCCAGTGAAATGAGCATGGCCAGGATGATCGTCAAGGCGATCCAGCGTGCCACCGTATCTTGCGGCCAGCCCCGGGCGCGAATCCGCTTCAGCCAGCTCATCGCCGGGTCACGCTGGGGGTAAACAGGTAACCGCCGTTGCGCACGGTACGAATCATCGCCGGGCGCTTGGTGTCGGATTCGAGTTTGCGCCGCAGGCGGCTGACCTGGACGTCGATGCTGCGATCGAAGGCGTCATGGCAATGCCCGCGCGCCAGGTCCAGCAATTGCTCGCGGGTGAGGATGCGTTGCGGGTGTTCGACGAACACCAGCAGCAGGTCGAACTCGCCGGCCGACAGCGGGATCATCACATTGTCCGGCGAGCGCAGTTCCCGGCGCGTGACGTCGAGGTGCCAGTCGGCGAAGTCGATCAGCGGCCGTGGCCGTTCCTGCTCCAGCGGACGGCGTTCGTCCACGCGGCGCAGCACCGCGCGCACCCGGGCCAGCAGTTCGCGGGCGTCGAAGGGTTTGGTCAGGTAGTCATCGGCACCCAGTTCGAGGCCGACCACTCGATCACTGAGCTCGCCCATGGCGGTCAGCATGATCACCGGTATGGCGTGTCGAATCCGCAGTTGCTGGCACAGGATCAGCCCGCTGTCGCCCGGCAACATCACGTCCAGAATGATCAGGTCCGGCGCCTGGCGCTCGATGGCCGCCCACAGCGATGCGCCGTCGGTGGCGACCTCGACGCGGTAGCCGTGCTGCACAAAGAATTTTTTCAGCAGATCGAGGACCTCAAGGTCGTCGTCCACGATTAAAAGACTGTTCACCGAAGGTCACTTCAGGGGCGAATGGAGCCGACATCTAAAACCATTCAGGGCAGCGCGTCATATATTTCAATCCTGCAATAAAGCGTCATCGGCGCAATAAACCAGACATCTTTGCGCAAGGCTCGGCGTTCAGCATCACCGCGAATTCCTCCCGAGACGTGCATCCATGTTGCCTTTCAAATGTGCTCCCTGGCTGGCCCGCAACACCTCGATTGCCGTGTTGGCCGCCGGGATGGCGGGTTGCAGCAGTCAGCCGCCGTCCGCCGCCAGCGTGACTTGCGCCGAAACCGGCTATTCGGTGAACGACCCGGCGGAGCCGTTCAACCGCGGCGTTTTCGCCTTTAACCGGGTGATCGACGACTACGCCCTGGCGCCGGTCGCTCGCGGCTACCGCTACCTGCCGGACTTTTTCCAGACCGGTGTGCATAACTTTGTGGCGAATTTCGGCGAGCCCAAGGTCTTTATCAATGACCTGCTGCAAGGCAACCCGAGACGCTCGGCCAATACCCTGGGACGTTTCGTGTTCAACACCACGGTCGGCGTGGCGGGTTTGATCGATGTCTCCGGCATGGCCGGTGTCCCGCGTCACAATGCGGACTTCGGCCAGACCTTCGGTGTGTGGGGCATCGGCAATGGCCCAACGCTCGAACTGCCGTTCCTCGGCACCTCCAACAGCCGCGACGCCGCAGGGCGCGTGCTCGGGTTTGTCGTCGATCCGTTCGGCAGCAATAGCGATACCGTGGACACGCTGACTACTGTCGACACGGTCGGCAGCATTGTCGATGGCCGCGCACAAGCCCTGCCGCTGACCGACAGCCTGCAACAACAACCGGACTACTACAGCGCACTGCGCAACGTGGTCGCCGAGCATCGGGCGGCTTACGTAGCCGATGGCAAGCAAGGCTCGCCGGACAATATTCACTCGCAATGCACAGGAGCGCCGGCCGATGGTGTCTGAAAGCAACAGCCTGATTCTGCAACAACGGTTGATCCAGCGAGGCCCGGCCAATCTGCACCTGCGGGAAGTCACCCTGCGCCTGTCGCCGGACTGTCGCCAACTGGTGCTCAGCCGCTACACCGAACACTATGGCCCGGCGCTGGTGCGCTGGATCGAGCGAAGCCACACGGTGTCGGTGAGCGAGCTGTTTCGCTGGCTCGTGGCCAATGGCGAAACGACGTTGATGAGAGGGGACACCCCACCACTGCCTTGACTGTCGGATTCAAGCCAGTTGCAATTCATTGACATCAGCTGCGTTATCATTCTGCGCTTCTCTGTATCAAGAACCCGGATGTCCATGTCTTTACCACTGCCCGACGCTCATCAATCCCTGCCCCCTGTCCTGGTCGGCCCGCTATTGCGGCGTCTGGAGCCCAAGCGGTTGGTGTTGTGGCTGGTGGGGTCGCGGGCATTGTCGCTGACGTTGCGGTTGCAGAATGTCGGCGATATCCGCCTGGACGACACGCAGTGCACGGTGGTCCCGGTCGGCACTCGCGCCTTTGTGCATTTGATCGATGTGCCACTGGACAGCCCCCTGCCCTGCGACACGCTGATCGAATACGACCTGTTGATCGACAAAGGCGAAGACGACGACGTCGAGTCGGGCATCGCCTCTTGGGCCCCGCACTTGCTGTACGGCGAGGCCGGTTGCCCGAATTTCGTCCTGCGCTCACGGGTTGATCAACTGTTGCACGGTTCCTGCCGCAAGCCGCACTTTCCGGCGCCGGATGGTCTGCTTTGTGTCGATCGCTTGCTGGAGGCCGAGCCGGAGGCAGAAAAACGCCCGGCGCTATTGATGATGAGCGGTGATCAGGTGTACGCCGACGATGTCGCGGGGCCGACGTTGCGGGCCATTCATGCCCTGATCGAGCGACTGGGGTTGTTCGAGGAGCACCTCGAAGGGGCGGTGGTCAGCGACAGCGCCAAACTCTACAACCACCCGGCCAGTTACTACCATCGTGCGGATTTGTTACCGGCGCTGCAAAGCAACGACACCCTGCGAGACCGGTTTTTCGGCGGCGCGCGCAAGCCGATTTTCACCAGCAGCAGTGCTGACAACCATCTGGTGAGCTTCGCCGAGGTCATGGCCATGTACCTGCTGGTGTGGTCGCCGACGCCCTGGACGTTGATCGCGCCGAAACCGCCGAAATTGATTCCCGAACGGCGCGAGCGGTATGCGCTGGAGCAGACCCGGGTCGACGGCTTCAAGACCGGTCTCGGCAACGTGGCCCGAGCGCTGGCACATCTGCCGTGCCTGATGATTTTCGATGACCACGACATTACCGATGACTGGAATCTTTCCGCACAGTGGGAGGAAACGGCCTACGGCCATCCGTTCTCCAAGCGCATCATCGGCAATGCGTTGATCGCCTACATGCTGTGCCAGGGCTGGGGCAATAATCCGGATGCGTTCAGCGGCGTGCTGGAGAAAACCCGTTTATTGAGTGCCACGGGGCAGGACCACTACCTCGACAATGAAGTCCAGGATGAGTTGATCGATGAACTGTTGCGGTTCCAGAACTGGCATTTCGTGCTGCCCACCACCCCGGCGATCGTAGTGCTCGACACCCGCACCCGGCGCTGGCGCAGCGAGATGACGCTCAAGCAGCCATCAGGCCTGATGGATTGGGAAGCGCTCAGCGAACTGCAACAGGAACTGCTGGATCATCCTTCGGCGATCATCGTTTCGCCGGCGCCGATCTTCGGCGTCAAACTGATCGAAACCGTACAGCGCGTCTTCAGCTGGTTAGGCTACCCCTTGCTGGTTGACGCAGAAAACTGGATGGCCCATCGCGGCGCGGCACAGGTGATCCTGAACATTTTCCGACACTCGCGTACACCCGGTAACTACGTGGTGCTGTCAGGCGATGTGCATTATTCCTTCGTCTACGAAGTGCTGATCCGACATCGTAAAGCGGGGCCCAGGATCTGGCAGGTCACCAGCAGTGGCATCAAAAACGAATTTCCGTCGGGCCTGCTCGAGTGGTTCGACCGGCTCAACCGCTGGCTCTATTCGCCGCGCTCGCCGCTGAACTGGCTGACCAAACGCCGACGGATGCGCATTGTTCCGCATGTTCCGGAGCATGCTGAAGCCGGTGAACGGCTGTGGAATTCGGCGGGGATCGGGCAGGTGTTCTTTAATGAGAAAGGACAACCGCAGGCGATTTATCAGTTGAATGCGAATGGCGCGCCGAAGACGCGGATGGTGGCGCCTGAGGCGAGTGACTGACGGGGTGAGACCGAGTCGCCTGCTTCGTCGGAACGCCGCCCGGCGCCGGCTCGCTCCCTGCGCTGAGAATGGCCCTGCAGATCATTTGATCGGTGCCGCTTATGGATTTCACCAGAACCCTGATCATTGGCAACTCCGGTTCCGGCAAAAGCTGGCTGGCCGAGCGATTGGCCAGCCATCTGCTAGTGCCGTGGATTGATCTGGATTCGATTCACTGGCTATCCGACGAACACAGTATCGCGCGTCCCCGCGGCGAGGCATTGGCGATGGCGCGGATTGCGGCCAGTCAAGAGTGCTGGGTGATCGAGGGCGTTTACGGCTGGATGGTAAGCGAGCTTATACACCGGGCCACGGCGCTGATCTGGCTGTGTATTAGAGATGAAGAATGCGTCGCCAATATTCGCCAGCGAGAAGCCGGGCGCGATGATAATGATGAGTTGTTGATTGCCTTGCTGGACTGGGCCGGCAGTTATCGGACGCGTGATGACTCCAGTGGATATGCCGCGCATAAGCGATTGTTCAAGGGATTTACCAGCGCGAAACTTCAACTGATGGACCGCACTGAGGCGATGGCTTTCGCGAGTACGATGCGACGAACCCACTGATATCACCGGCATAACCCTTTCACGGCCGAAGCTGAATGGCCGTTGTTCCCCCACCTGCACCAATATCCGGCGCTTAAATCGGAACGGGATTACATCGTTCCCGGAAGCGTCTTTTAAAACGCGGCCCCATACTGCGCGCCTATCGGAATGCGGAGAAGACGATGCGAACCCCTAGCCGAGCCCAACACGTCTTGAACCCTGGGAGCCATGCCTCTGTCGACTCATAGCCCTGCCTTCACCAACACCGGTTTTTCCTGATACCGATCCGGATACAGCCGCTTCAACTGCGCCACCTTCGGCAAGTCGTTGATCACGATGTAGGGATAGGTCGGGTGTTCGGTCAGAAAGTCCTGATGCTCCTCCTCTGCCGGGTAGAAACCGTTGTACTTTTCCAGCTTGGTCGCAATGGGCTTGTTGAACGAACCGGCGGTGTCGAGCTGGGCGATGTAGGCCTGAGCCACGCGCTGCTGTTCGCTGCTTTGCGGGAAAATCGCCGATCGGTACTGGGTTCCGGTGTCCGGCCCCTGACGATTGAGTTCGGTCGGATCATGGGCCACGGAGAAATAGATTTGCAGCAAGGTGCCATAACTGACCTGAGTCGGATCGAAGGTCACTTCGACAGACTCCGCATGGCCGGTATCACCCTCGCTGACCCGCTCATATCGAGCCGTGTCGGCTGTCCCGCCAGCGTAACCGGAGACGGCCTGCTTCACGCCTTTGACATGCTGGAACACCCCCTGGACGCCCCAGAAGCAGCCGCCGGCAAGGACCACGGTTTCGCTACGGGCCTGGGTCGTTTCATCGAGGGTCGGAGGTGGAATGAGCACGGCTTGTTCAGCGGCACCGAAAGAGAATGCCGCGCATTGACCGATGACGCCAGCGGCGGCCAGCCCCAACAGGGCGCGACGCCAGGTGAACAGGGTTTTCATGAGGCGGACTCCTGGGTGAAAGTAAGGGCGATCAACCGAAGGTAAAGGCATAGGCCGAGACACCCGGATCGAGAAACTCGATGCTGAAGGTCCGGTCCTTGACGCTGCCGGTCTGGCGCACCAGTTGGTACAGGCGTTGCCCGGTCACATAACGTCAACCTGCATAACAAGTGAGAGAAAGGATCAAGCCACCTGTGGCTTGAAGGTCAGCGCCAGACCGTTCATGCAATAACGCAGGCCGGTGGGCTTGGGCCCGTCATCGAAGACATGCCCCAGGTGACCGCCGCAACGCCGGCAGTGCACCTCTTCGCGCACAACGCCGAAGGAGCGGTCCTGACGGGTGGCCACGGCTTTGTCCAGCGGCGCCCAGAAGCTCGGCCAGCCGGTGCGGCTGTCAAACTTCGTTTCGGAGGAAAACAGCGGCAGATCGCAGCCGGCGCAAGCAAAAATGCCGTCACGGTGCTCGTTGTTCAGCGGGCTGCTGTAGGCCCGTTCGGTGCCTTCTTCACGCAGGATTTCGTACTGCCCGTCGCTGAGCATGGCGCGCCACTCGCTGTCGCTGTGGCTCACCTCGAAAACCTCCGCCGCGCTGACGTCACTGACCAGGGCAGAGCTTGCGGCAAATTTTGGCAATACACCGACCACCAGGGCTGCAGCCCCCAGCCCGCCGCACGTTCCAAGAAACTGCCGCCGTGTAAACATGATCTTCTCCGATAAATCCAGGTACCTGACATGGAACACAGCGTAGGCTTGGTTTGATCGCCAAACCCTCACGGAGAGTTAAACAATTCGTGATAACTCCAGCCGAGAAAAACCCGCACAATGCGCTCATCGCGCCGAAGGATTGAGCTTGATGGAACCCGCCAAACGCATCCTCGTGGTCGAGGACGACCTGCCTATCGCCGACCTTATCTGCCTGCATCTGCGCGATGAGCAGTTCGAGGTGGTGCACTGCGCCAACGGCGACGAAGGCATGCGCCTGCTGCAGCAAGGAGGCTGGGACGCACTGATCCTCGACCTGATGCTGCCCGGTGTCGACGGCCTGGAAATCTGCCGCCGCGCCCGCGCCATGGCCCGCTACACACCGATCATCATCACCAGTGCACGCTCGAGCGAGGTCCACCGGATTCTCGGGCTCGAACTCGGCGCAGACGACTACCTGGCCAAACCCTTTTCCATGCTGGAGCTGGTCGCCCGGGTCAAGGCACTGCTGCGACGGGTCGACGCCATGGCCCGCAACCTGAAAATGGACGCCGGCAGCCTGATCGTGGACGGCCTTTCCATCGACCCGATTACCCGCGAGGTGTCCCTTGACGGTCGGCGCCTCGACCTCACGCCCCGGGAGTTCGACCTGTTGTATTTTTTCGCCCGCCAGCCCGGCAAGGTGTTCTCGCGCATGGACCTGCTCAACGCCGTATGGGGTTACAGCCACGAAGGCTACGAGCACACGGTCAACACGCACATCAACCGCCTGCGGGCGAAAATCGAGGCCGATCCGGCACAACCGACGCGAATCCTCACGGTATGGGGTCGTGGCTACAAGTTCGCGGCGAAGGAGTCATAGCGCTCATGAGGCTAACGCTGACGCAACGCCTGTCCCTGGTCTTCGCCGTGCTGTTGCTGGTGTGCTGCGGTACCTCGGCGTGGATGCAGGTGCGCTCCAGCCAGATGCATGAACTGGAGGTGGTGCAAGGGCTGTCGCGCAATCTGGCGCAGCATATTGCCCAGGACACGGTACTGATGGATGCCAATGGCCTGATGCCCGATGCCGTGCGCGAGTTGTTCAGCAAGCTGATGCAAGTCAACCCCAGCGTCGAGGTCTATCTGCTGGACACCGAAGGCGCGATTGTCGGCAGCGCGGCACCCGAGGGGCGGATACGCCGGCAGCGGGTTGACCAGGCGCCGATCCAGCGCCTGCTCCGAGGGGATGCCCTGCCGATCGTCGGCGACGACCCGCGCAGCGCCGATGGCCGCAAGGTGTTCAGCGCCGCGCCGTTGCAGGTCAACGGCAAACCGGCAGGCTACCTGTATGTCGTGTTGCTCAGCGAAGAGCGCGACCGCCTCGCCGAACGCGGCGCCACCAGCGCAGCGCTCAATACCGCCCTGGTGTCCATCGGGCTCGCCGCCCTGTTGTGCCTGATTGCCGGCCTGACGGCCTTTGCACTGATCACCCGCCCCTTGCGACGTTTGACCGAAACAGTCAGCCGGTTCGACATCGACGGCGTCCCAGTCGCGCCGGCCGTGCCCGCCCCGGTAGAAAAAGCCGCCAGCCACGATGAGATCGCGGTCCTCGACGCCGCCTTCCGGCAGATGCAGGCACGCCTCAGCGAACAATGGCGCTCGCTGACCCGCCAGGATCAGGAACGCCGCGAACTGGTGGCCAATATTTCCCACGACCTGCGCACACCATTAGCCTCGCTGCACGGTTACCTGGAAACCCTTTCATTGAAGGATGCAACGTTATCCCCCGCCGATCGCCGCCGCTACCTGGGCATCGCCCTGGATCAAAGCCGCAAGGTCGGGGGCCTGGCGCAGTCGCTATTGGAACTGGTGCGCCTGGAACACGGTTTCGTGCAACCGGTGCTGGAACGCTTCTCCCTGACCGACCTGGTGCAGGACATCTTCCAGAAATTCGAACTGACGGCCGAGGCCCGGCAAGTGCAACTCGAGGCCAGCTTTGCACCGACGGTATCCGGGGTGTTTGCCGACCTGGGGCTGATCGAGCGTGTACTGACCAACCTGTTCGACAACGCCTTGCGGCACACACCACCTGGAGGAACCATCGGCATCAGCCTCGTTGCGCAAGGCAAGTTCGTCGAAATCACCGTCCGCGACAGCGGGCCGGGCATCCCGGCAGAACTACGGGAAGGTCTGTTCCTGAGGCCGTTCAACATTGGTGGGGCACGACGTGACGGGGGACTGGGTTTGCGCATCGTGCAGCGGATCCTGCAGCTGCATGGCCGTGAGATTCGTCTGGTGGATGTGCCTGGGCAAGGTGCTACGTTTATCTTTTCGCTGCCCCGGGATGAAGAAACCGCGACCGCCTTGGCGGTGCGCTCGATGAACCTGAATACACCGGGACAGGCCTGATGAACCCTGCTCGCGAAGACGACAGACCATTCAATGCGGCGGACAAACGGGCGCAGCAATGGCTGCATCCGTGAAGGTACCGGGAAATAGTCGACTGCTTCTAGCGAAGCACGGCTATTATCCCCGCATCTTTTTTTGGCAAGGACGCTGCAAGATGTTCAACGCCCTGCAAAATACCCCGTTGTGGGTTTATGCGATCTTTGTGCTGCTCTGCTGCCTCGGCATCAAAGCCCTCTCCCCAACCCGCGAAAGCAAAACGTCGTTGTTGATCACACCCCCGATTGTGCTCGGCTGGTCCCTGTATTCGCTGAACCTGTCGTTCCATCCATCGTTATCGGTAGGTTACTGGATAGTCGCCGTAATGGTGGGGTGCGCCGCCGCGCTGGTGATTTTTTCACCCAAGGGTATCTCGCTGGATGACACGGGAACCGCGTTGATCCTGCCGGGCACGATCAAAACCCTGGCGCTTTATCTGCTGTTTTTTGCGGTTAGCTACTACTTTGGCTACGAGGCCGAGGTTCACCCGCAACAATCGAAGACCCTGCCGGTCATGTTGCTCAAGGCATGTGCGTCGGGCGTTGCCAGCGGTTTGTTTTGTGGGCGTTCGATCAGGTTTTACCAGACTTTCCGCTCACTGAAGATAGCCCCCCTGTAGGAGCTGGCTTGCCAGCGAAGGAGTGTCAGCTACATTGATGTCGACTGACACTCCATCGCTGGCGAGCCAGCTCCTACACAAGGGGGTGTTTTGTCCAACACCCGTGACAACGCAGCGCAGGTCCAATAGATTAGGCGGCCTGAAAAGGCTCTGCGCTTTCTCGCCTCAATCCAAGTTAAAAGAAGTAGTGAAATTTCAATGTCCGATTCCAATACCGCTGAATCCGTAGTCACCTTGTCGTCCAAAGCGGAATACGAAAACTCCATCAATCTTTCACAGCATGTATCCCAGGCCAAGACCATCAGCGAGATGGTCCTGGACGCTTTCCAGTCCACCCGGGAAAGCGATCAGATCCGTGAGCTGCGTGCCGCGATTCGCCAGGCGCACGACCGCTTCGACGACGACACCGCCTACGAACTGATGGGTGAGCTCAAGCAACTCAAGGACGCTGAGGCCGCCGACATCGCCGCCCTGGAAGACCTGAGCGGCAAGTTCCCGATCAGCCGTATCCTGTCCAGTTTCAAGGACGATCCGGCCTTTCAGGAAATCGTCTACGGCCTGGCGCTGAAGGTGCTGAACCAGACCCACCAGGCCATCAGCAACCCGACCAGTGGCAAGAGCAAGGCTGCCCGGGCCAAGAAGGACGGCGAAGTGTTTATCATCAGCAAAGACGGGATCAGCGTCACGCTGCCGCTGCGGACTCCGCGTTCGCGTCTGAACGTAGACCGTAAAGCCCTGGAGTTCCTCGGCCTGGCCTTCGTCGGCGAAGGCGATGAAGCGGAGCTGGAAAGCGCGACGTTCCTGGACAATGCGGGGGCCGAGCAAGCGGTCAACCGTAAAAACATCATCACCGCGCTTCAGCAGCAAACCGCGTTCGAAGGCTACAGCATCACCGCCCAGTAACACCCCCTGCCGGCGGCGCTTCAGACGCCACTGAGCCAAGAGCCCCGCCCAGGAGCCCCGCCCTAGAGCGGGGCTTTTTATTGCCCGCGACTCCAGCAAAAGCACGATTACTCTCTCAGTATCGACACCAGAAAGAACACTTCCCTTAACCCTTGAACACCACGGGTCCGCCTGCGGGGAGCGTCAACTCACTTTCCAGCCCAAGACTTCAGTGGTGCGATTGCTGAGGTCATCATGCACACGCTCCCCTTGTACCGTCAGTTAGCCAACCACTACCTCGATGCGATCCGCAGCGGCACCTTGAAAACGGGGGAGCGGTTTCCCTCCATTCGGCTGATGATGGAAAAACACGCCGTCAGCCTGTCGACCGCGGTTCAGGTATGCCGGGAACTCGAGGATTGCGGCGTGCTGGAAGCCCGTCCGCGCTCCGGCAACTACATTCGCCAGCCCGTCGACTTGCCTAAACCTGGCGCCATCACCCCTCTCCCGCCCGTGGACACCGGTGTCTATATCGGCATTCACGAACAAGTGTCGTGGGTACTCAAGGCCAGCCAGCGTGCGACGATCAAGGTTAATTTGGCCACTGCCTACTGCGCGCCGGAACTCTATCCGCTGAAGACGTTGCAGGACCATATGCTCAAGGCGCTGCGCCAGGATCAGCATTTGCTCGACGCGGCAGGGCCGACCTGCGGTCATAGCGCCTTGCGCAGCATCCTTGCCCGCCGGGCGCTGACCGCCAAAGCGAACCTGAGCGCGGAGCGGATTGTCATCACCAATGGCGCGACCGAAGCGATCAACCTGGCTTTGCGCGCGGTCACCCAGCCCGGTGACACCGTGGCGGTCGAGTCGCCAACCTTCTACGGCCTGCTGCAAATTCTCGAAAGCCTGAACCTGCGGGTACTGGAAGTCCCGGCGACGGCGCATGCCGGGATCAATCTGTTGGCCCTCGACCAACTGTTGCAAGGCCCCGAAAAAATTCGGGCGCTGATCGTCATTCCCAACCTGCAAAATCCGTTGGGCAGCATCATGCCCGACGCCAATAAGGCGCGGTTGGTGCAGCTGTGTGCGCAGCACAATACGGTGCTGATCGAAGACGACACCTATGGCGACCTGGTGGATACCGAGCAGCCGTTGTCCACCCTCAAACACTGGGACCGAACCGACAATGTGATCTATTGCGCGTCGCTGAACAAAACCCTGGCACCGGGCATGCGCCTGGGCTGGATCAGTGCGGGCAAATGGCACGACCGTGTGGAAATGCTCAAGCACACCCAATCCCGCGCTTGCGAAGCGTTGTCGCAACTGGCGGTCAGTGCGTTCATGAAGACCCCGTCCTACGAACGTTACCTGCGCCGGTTAAGGAAAACCCTCACGCAACAACGCCAGCAGATGAGCGCGGGGATCAGCCGCTATTTTCCCCCGGGCACCTGCGTGACCACTCCTCAGGGCGGGACGTTGCTGTGGGTGGAATTGCCTCGCCACCACTCGTCACTGGCGCTGTTCCATGAAGGGCTGAAGGCGGGTATCCAGATTTCACCTGGGGATATCTTTTCCAATACCAAGCGGTTTGACCACTTTGTGCGCATTGGTTGCGGCGCGCCGTATTCACCGAAGATAGACGAAGCCCTGGCGACGCTCGGTCAACTGCTGAAAAACCAGGGCTGACCCATACCCTGTAGGAGCTGGCTTGCCAGCGAAGGCGTCCTTCCAGCGAACACTTTATTGACTGACACACCGCATTCGCTGGCAAGCCAGCTCCTACAGGGGGAGTCGTCAAGCTGGGCGTTGGTGCAGGCAGATAATGTGCGGATCGTCATTCCAGTGCGGGAAACGTTCGGCGATCAGCGGGTCGTGGCCGGGAATGACGTGGTCTTCGCTGTCGGCCAGACGATCGATTTCGATGAAAGCCTCAAGGGTTTGCGCCAGATCATCCAGAATCGGAAAAGGGCTACGCTCACGGATGTTGGCCCACAAATGCGCAGCATCCGAAGCCAGTACAATCCACCCACGCTCAGTGTTCACCCGCACCACCTGGCTACCCGGCGTATGCCCGCCCACCGGGTGCAAGGTCACTCCGGGCATCACCTCGACCGTGCCGTTATGCAAGCGCATCCGCCCTTCAAACAACGGCGGCAACGCCGACATCACATCATCGACCTCGTAGGTTTTATTCACCGTGCGATGGGCCATTTTCGGTCCGGTGCAGAAGCGCAATTCCGCTTCCTGCAGATGCACGGAGGCCTTCGGAAACAGCCCGAGGTTACCGGCGTGGTCCCAGTGCAAATGGGTGAGGATCAGGTTGTCCACGTGCGCCGGATCAATGTCCAACTGGCGCAGGGATTCTTCCGGCAGGCGGTACATCTGACGGTTGCGCCGATCCGCCGTGGCCGGTTGAAAACAGGTGTCGACCACGATCACCTGCTGCGCGTTGCGGATGACCCAGAAGTAGTAATCCAGCGGCATGGACGCATCGGGATCACCGCAGCACGCATCGTAGAGAAAATTCTCCCGGGCGGTGCGCTGGGCATTGGCGCCGACTCGGATGGCGAACACTTCGTACACAGGAATGGACATATTCACCTCCTGATTCAGGCCGCTGCCGTGGCGTTGAGGGTCGGACGAAAGTCGAAATCGATCTCGTCGCTGATGCCCAGGTCCTGGGCCAGTCGATGCAGGCCGCTGTAGTCACGCATGATCGTGGCGTTCTTGTTGCTCTCCCGGGTGTCGGCAATGATCAGCGCGGCGTCCTCGACCCCGAGCTGCGTCAGAATCGCCTCCCACATCGAGTAGTCCTGAGCGATAAAGGCACTCAGCGCCACCGACAAGGTGCGTGCGAAAAATGCCCGCTGGGGCGGTTGCATGTTGGCGTACATGACCTTCGCCACTTCGGCGAGAATCTTGCTGTGGGCATACTCGTCGCGATTATGCAGCTCGGCCACCCGACGGTTTTGCGGCTGAATGCTCTGATCGTCGGCCAGCAGATCCAGATAGGCGTTGACGCTGATCTCGGCCACCACCGCAAACGTGATCGCCGCCAGATCCCGCTGCCATTGCTCGGGCAATTCTTCACGCAGGGCAAGCAGGCGCAGGTAGGTGACCGACGGTGGCAAGTCCAGATCCTGATCGAGTGCGCGTTCCTCCCTGGTGCGCTCAATGGCCCGCAGGTGCATGAGCGTGTGGTAGTGCTCGTCGATGAGGGTCTGCTGCATCGCCTCGCGAAAATGCCAGTCGTTCTTGCCCAGGTACTGATTGGCGATGACGCTCAGCGCCGGGTTCACCACATGTTCTTCGGCGGTCACCGTGCGCAGGTTGTAGCCGATCCAGCCCCAGGTCACCACGGTGCTCTTGAGCTCGTCGCTCAGGGCCTGGAATTTCGGGTGATGGAAAAACGGCACCATGGACTCCGGATAATCCGGGCGTGCCGGGTCGAACGCTTCGCGGGGCTCGGCCTTGTCCGGTGCACACACCGTGGCTCTTTTGGTCCAGGACTGATTGAGCCGCACGATCAGTTGGTGATCGACCTTGGCGATCTCGATTGCTGTTTGCATGACGCGATACCTGTAGGACGCGTACCCATCAAGGGGTACGCCAAAGGAATAATGGGCGACGGATGAATCAGGCCAGCCAATAGCGGGTCAGGTGGCGCGCCGGGTCAGTGTATCGACTGCGGGCGTGGATCATTCGCCAGTTGTCCCAAATCAGCATGCACCCGTCGGGAATCAGCACCGGGGTGTTGTGCTGCACGAAATACGCTTCGCCCAGCACTGCAAACCTGGCCAGCGGCGAGTCGCTGTTGGCAACCTGGGAATGGCGTAGATCTTCCCTGGAAGGGTTCACATCGCCGTAGTGAAACTGGTTGTAGCTGAAGCGGAAAATATCTCCTTCCTCGGTCGGCGTCAGGATGTATTCCTTGACCCGGCATTGCGCCGCTTCGCCGGGTTTGGCGGTGGCAACAAACTCCACCGCCGTGTCGTCGATCCATTCGCGCAGCTCGGGTTCGGTGCGCCCGAGAAACGCCAGGAATTCATAACCGTCCACGAGCCCCGTATGCCCGCCACCGCACGTGGCCTGTTGATGACAATGCAATGCCAGGTAGCGCGGCGGCGGTGCATAGACCGGCGCTTCGGTGTGTGGGCCGATGCCGTTCATGCTCTGGGAATACGGCAAGTCTTCGTACCCCGGCTTGCGGGTGATGGCGAAAGCGGTCTGGCCATTGAATTGCGGAATGACCGGGCCGAACTCATGCAGCGTGCCGAGCACATCGTAGGCGAATTCGCCCGGTGTCAGCACCGTCCAGCCGCGCGCCGACAACTCCCCATGGCGGTGGCCCAGTGAAACGTAAGGTGCAGACGCAACAATCCCTTGATCTGACATGGTGAAGTTCCTGGCTGTTTATCAGGCGTTGACGGTTGAGGTGTAAGCGGCAATGAATTCGCGGCAGGCGCGGCCCGGTCGATAACGCTGCTGATCGATGCTCTGCACCGGGGTGATTTGTGCAGCGGTACCGGTAAGAAAACATTCGTCGAAGTCGCCAAGCTCCGTAGGAACAATGGTGCGTTCGAGCACCTGGTAATCCAGGGTCCTGGCCAGTTCGATAACGGTCTGGCGGGTGATGCCGTTGAGGAAGCAGTCCGGCAGCGGAGTGTGCAATATCCGGTCTTTGACGAAGAACACATTGGCGCTGGTGGCTTCAGCGACGTGGCCCCGCCAGTCGAGCATCAGGGCATCGTGATAACCGTGGTTTTCCGCGTCGTGCTTGCTCAGTGTGGCGATCTGGTAGTGCCCGGACGCCTTGGCTTCGAAGGGGCTGCAACTCGGCGGCGGACGACGCCACTCGGCGGTCTTCAGACGAATGCCGGCCATGTGCCCTGCCGGGTCGAAATAGCTTGGCCACTGCCAGCAGGCAATCGCCACGTGCACGCGATTGAAGCGCGCCGAGGTGGCAATCATTTCACTGCCGCGCCACGCCACCGGGCGCAGATAACCCTCGACTACGCTGTTGCGCTTTAACAGTTCATGGCTGGCCGCTTCCAGCTCGGCCAGTTCATGGGGAATGGCAAAATCCATCAATTGCGCCGAGCGATACAGGCGCTCGGTGTGTTCACGCAGTTTGAAAATCTTGCCGTTGTAGACGCGTTCTCCTTCATACACGGTGCTGGCGTAATGCAGACCATGGGTCAGTACATGCAGCCGCGCCTGGGACCACTCGACGAACTCGCCGTCGAGCCAGATAAACCCTTCTCGCTGATCAAACGGGATACCGCTCATATCCATATCTCCTAAAGAATCGTCCTACGCTGTCTCGAGCAGGACCGGTATCAATTCGGTCACTGCCACAGGCTCGGGCTGAAAGAAGAACAAGCGCTCGCCAAACGCCGGCCTCAATTCGTCGAACCAGGTCGCCTGCGGATCGAAGCGCGCATGGAAGGTGCGCAACACCCATTGCGGATTGCGGGCCTGGAGAAACTGCAGCACGAAGACCTTTTCCCCGGCCACGGTCTCGATGCCGTTGATCAACACCTTGCCGTAGAAGGTGCTCATGGACGGCCCGCGCACCGTGCGTGCCAGCCCGGACACCGTGCGATAGGCCGCCTGGAAAATCTCGAACGCCCGCGCCAGCGGCATCGCGAAGTAATGGCTGGGCCCGGTATCGCGCTCGACGAACATGTAATAAGGCACTGCCCCGAGCCGCACGCCTTCGGTCCAGAGCGCCGCCCAATCCGCAGGGTTCTCATTGATGTGCCGGATCACCGGCGCCTGCATGCGCAGGGTGGCCCCGGTGGAGCGAATGCGTTCGATGGCCTGGCGGGCGATGTCCTGACGGATTTCCACCGGGTGGTTGTAATGCCCCATGATCGACAGGTTTTTCCCCGCCGCGACGATCCGACTGAACAGCTCGAGCAGCTCGGGCGCATCCTTGTCGCTGACAAAGCGCTGCGGCCAATAAGCCACGGACTTGGTGCCGATGCGGATGTTTTTCAGGTTGCGCAATGTCAGCAACGGCTCGATGTAACCGGCCAGCGAACGGGTGTTCATGATCATCGGATCGCCCCCGGTGATCAGCACATCGGTGACCTCGGGGTGCACCCGCAAGTAGCTCACCAGCTCCTGGGATTCACGGGCATTGAACTTGAGCTCTTCCTCGCCGATGAACTGCGCCCAGCGGAAACAGAAGGTGCAGTAGGCGTGACAGGTCTGGCCGGCACCGGGAAAAAACAGCACGGTCTCGCGGTACTTGTGCTGAATGCCCGGCAGGACTTTGCCGTCGAGGGTCGCGCCGTTGTGTGTCAACTGCCCGGCCGGATGAGGGTTCATGCGCTGCCAGATCGCTTCGATCCTGCGCTTGATGGCGCCGGCATCATCCCGTTCGATCAGCTGCTTGAGCGAGGCATACTCGTCCGCCAGCAGCATGTCTTTGTGAGGAAAGGTCATGCGAAAAATCGGATCGTCCGGGATGTTGTTCCAGTCGATCAGCGTCCCCAGCACGTATTCATTGGTGCGAAACGGCATGACCCTGGCGACGACGGTCATTGCTTCCTGCAACGCTGGGGTCAGTTTGTGCCAATACGGCGTGTCGCGAATGGTGCGTGAGTTATAGGGTTTGTATCTTTCCTGCTCCGACAGTCCCTGCATGGCAGCGCTCCTGATGATTGCCTGGCGGTGGCCCTGGATATTTCAGAGTGCGATGGCCGGCGCTGCGCGCTCCATGTCCATCCACGCCCGCACGCTGTCGCGATCCCACTGGCGGCGCACATAGGCCGCGAGTCGCGCAGGCACCTGATCGCCATTGGCGAGCAGGCGGTTGAGCATGATTGCCAGGTCGGTGTCGGCAATGCTCCAGTCGCCGAACAGGTGCTCGGCGCCCTCCTCCAGCAACCGGTCAGCCACGAAGAACAATCTGCCGACAGCGGCCAGCGCCTCGTCGGACAGCGGGTTATCTTTTTTACCGAAGTAGATGAGGTCCGCCGGGCGTTCCCTGCGAATCACCAGCAGATCGCTGCGCAGCCAGGCCTGGAGTTGACGAGCGCGGGCGCGCTGCTTGATGTCTCGCGGGAAGAGTGTGTGATGCCCTGGTGCAACTTCCTCCAGGTATTCGGCAATGGCCGAAGATTCCGACAGGGCAAAACCTTCGTGAACCAAGGTGGGAATGGCGGTCTCAGTGACCAAGTGCAACACCCGAGGTAAGGTGCTGCATGACTACTCACTACACCCACTTGACCATCGAAGAGCGCGTAACGCTAATGATCATGCGTATGCAAGGCGCCTCGCTGCGAGC
>NZ_MULM01000123.1:0-37552 GCF_002029345.1 Pseudomonas sp. VI4.1 | reverse complement strand
GCCAGCTTTGCGGCGAAGACGGCGGCACATTCAACATGGATGTTGACTGACAGATCGCTTTCGCTGGCAAGCCAGCTCCTACAGGGGGGATGTGTGTGAATCGCCATCCTCGTATTTTCAAGGTGATCCCATGTTACTCATCGCGTTCCTGGGCGGCATATTGACCGTTCTCAGTCCCTGCATCCTGCCGGTCGTGCCGTTCCTGTTCGCCGGGGTCGACCGCACCCGGTCCTCGATTCTGCTCACCCTCGGCGGCATGGTCCTGACCTTCGCCCTGATCTCCAGCCTGGCGGTGGTCAGCAGCGAGTGGGTGGTGCAAGCCAACGACACCGGCCGGCACGTGGCCCTGATCGTGATGGTGCTGTTTGCCCTGTCGCTGATTTCCGCGCGCATCGGCGGTTGGCTGGCGCGTCCATTCGTGCTGCTCGGCAATCGTATCGACCCTGAGACCCGCAGGATGTCCGGCCCGCTGAGCTCGGTGATGATCGGCGTCGCCACCGGCCTGCTGTGGGCGCGTGCGCCGGCCCGATCCTCGGCGTCATCCTCACCGGCGCCATGCTGCAAGGCGCCAATGCCCAGACCAGTCTGTTGCTGGTGGCGTACGGCCTGGGCAGCGCGTTGTCCCTGGGCACCCTGATCTTCGCCGGTCGCGGCCTGGTCAATCGCTTGAAAGCGTCGATCCCGGTCACCGGCTGGCTGCGTCGGGGTGCCGGTGTGGCCGTGCTGGCCGCCGCGGCGGTGATCTCCACCGGTGCCGACAAGACATTGCTGGCCGGCACCTCGTCCGAAGGCCTCGGCAGCCTCGAGCAAGGAGTGCTGGAAACCGTACCGAAAGTGGTCGATTACTTCGTCAGCAAGGTCAAGGCCGACTCGTCTATGGATAACGCCAAAGGTGCCATGCCATCGCTCTCCGGCGCGGTCGAATGGCTCAACTCGCCAGCACTGACCAACGAGTCGCTGAAAGGCAAAGTGGTGCTGGTGGATTTCTGGACCTACGACTGCATCAACTGCCAGCACACCCTGCCGTACGTGAAGGACTGGGCGAAGAAGTACGAGAAGGACGGCCTGGTGGTGATCGGCGTCCATACCCCCGAATACGGCTTTGAACGCATCATCGCCAACGTCAAGGATCAGGTGAAGAAGCTCGGCATCACCTACCCGGTGGCGATCGACAACAACTATGCGATCTGGCGCAACTTCGACAACCAGTACTGGCCCGCTCACTACCTGATCGACGCCAAGGGCCAGGTACGTTTCACCCACTTCGGTGAGGGTCGCTATGAGACCCAGGAGAAAATGATCCAGCAGTTGCTGGAAGAGGCCAAGGCCGACGCCAAAACCCTCGCTCCAGCTGCTTGAAGCTTGATTCAATGGCTCACAGGCTGCGCGCCGTGGGCCATTGGTTTTTTCTCCTGACTGCGCCGCCACGCCGCCGGGGGCGCCCCGAACTCACGACGGAATGCCCGGCTGAACGCCGTGTCGGTCTGGTAACCCACTTCTTCGGCAATCCGCATCAATGAACTGTTGCTGCTGCGTAACAGGTTCGCCGCCAGCAACATCCGCCACTGCGTCAGGTACTGCATCGGCGAAATCCCTACCAGTAGCTGAAAGCGCTCCGCCAACACCGATCTTGAGGTGCCGGCGGTGCGCGCCAGCTCTTCCAGCGTCCAGGCATGACAGGATTTATTGTGCAGCGCATTCAGGGCGGCGCCGACGATCCGGTCGTTCACGCCCGCCAGCCAACCGGTCCGGCCTTCGCCCTGTTCGTGCATGTACAGGCGCAACACCTCGATGAACAAAACCTCGGCCAGCTTGGCCAGGACACCTTCGCCGCCAGCGCGGGGCGAGCGGGCTTCGGCCAGCGCGTAACGCACCGAGGATTCCAGCCAGATCCCGGCATTCGAACCACGTACGTTGACCCTCACTATGGGCGGCAACCCGGTCAGCAGCATGCCCGCCAGCCGTGTGTCGCACGCCAGATAGCCGCACACCAGGCGCGTGACCGCACCACCTCCGCCATAACTCAACTGCCGGGGTCGGCGCGCCAGCACCACATCCAGTCGGGAGCCGGTGGCGGGCGTAAGTCCCGGCCTGGAACTCATGCGATGGGCGTCTCCCTGGGGAAACACCACCACGTCGCCCGCCGTCAGCAGAAGGGGCGGATCAGCACCCAGCTCGACGTAACACTCGCCTTCGGTGATCAAGTGAAAGATCACCACCCGTTCGGCGCCAGGCTCCAGGAAGGGCGCCGCGGTGTCGGCGCTGGGCGACTGGTAGCACCAGGGTGCGGTGAACCTGGCATGATGAAGATCGCGCCGACCAGGCGGACGACGCGCAGGGTCTGGGACAGGGCGTCCATGATGGTTTTCCCCTGTGTTCGGGGGCAGCTTTTCAAGGGTGAGCTTGATTGTGAGCCCGTGGCGGCAGAAGGTGAAATCTCCGGACGATCGGACAGGGTTGGCCGACGATCGGGCAGGACGCCGCCGTTCCCCGGCGCGATAGTTGGCACACAGGGTCAGCCGACCCTGTCATCAATAATAAGAATGAGAGGTTGCCATGCCGAAGTTCGTCATAGAACGCGAGATTCCAGGCGCTGGAACACTGTCAGAACGGGATCTGAAAGCCATCTCGCAAAAGTCCTGCAGGGTCTTGCGCGATCTGCCGGAAGTACAATGGCTGCAGAGTTACGTCACCGGCGACAAAATCTACTGTGTGTACATCGCGCCGAATGAGGAGCTCATCCGGGAGCATGCCAGGCAGGGTGGTTTCCCCGCCAACAGCGTATCCCAGGTCATGAACATCATCGACCCCACGACGGCGGAGTAATCGAGCGCCCCGTTGCCGGTCCATTGTTCCAACCCGCCAGAGACAGTCTCCATGAGTACACCCATTGATCTTACTGCCCTGAAAAACCGTCAGATGGCCTCCTGGGCCAGCGGCGACTATGCCGTGATCGGTACCACGTTGCAGATCGTCGGCGAGGAATTGGCCGAAGCCTGCGACCTGCTCTGCGACGAACGCGTGCTCGACGTGGCCGCCGGCAATGGCAATGCGACGCTGGCCGCCGCACGCCGTGGTTGCCATGTCACCTCCACCGACTACGTGGCCGCGCTGCTCGAACGCGGCGAAGACCGGTCCAGGGCAGAGCGCCTGGAAGTGACATTCCAGGTGGCCGATGCCGAGGCGTTGCCTTTCGACGATGCCAGTTTCGACGCCGTACTGTCGACCTTCGGTGTGATGTTTACGCCGGACCAGGCCAAGGCCGCCGCGGAACTGGCGCGGGTCTGTCGTCCTGGCGGCCGGATCGGCCTGGCCAACTGGACGCCCGAAGGCTTCGTCGGCCAGATGTTCAAGACCCTGGGCCGGCATCTGCCGCCGCCACCGGGGGCGCAACCGCCTTC
The DNA here is from genome assembly GCF_002029345.1 of Pseudomonas sp. VI4.1. Lineage (NCBI taxonomy): Bacteria > Pseudomonadati > Pseudomonadota > Gammaproteobacteria > Pseudomonadales > Pseudomonadaceae > Pseudomonas > Pseudomonas sp. VI4.1. The sequence continues at coordinate 34,151 of NZ_MULM01000123.1, read as the reverse complement.
GAACTGGGGCACCGAGGCCTGGCTGCACTCGCACTTCGATGAGCGCGACTTTCTGCTGCAGGTCACGCGCAAGCATTTCAACTTCCGCTACCGCTCGGCCGCGCATTTCATCGACACGTTCCGCACCTGGTACGGCCCGGTCCACAAGGCGTTCGCGGCACTGCCCCCCGAAGGTGCACAGGCCTTTGAAGCTGACATGACCGAGTTGCTGAACCGCTTGAACCGGGCGGGAGACAAGTCGCTGGTGGTGCCGAGTGAGTACCTCGAGGTGGTCATCACAAGGCGTTGAACCTGGTTAACACGGACAATGTAGGAGCTGGCTTGCCAGCGAAAGCGATCTTTCAGTCACATCAATGTTGGATGTGCCGCCGTTTTCGCTGGCAAGCCAGCTCCTACAGGGGCCGTGTGCGTCGCAACTATTCATCCAGCCGCTCGGTATACACCACCCACACACTGCACGGCATCTTGTACAGCAGGTGCTCCACCGTGCTGCCGATCAGCCGGCCCAGCCCGCGATGGCCGACCCGCCCCATGACAATCACGTCGGTGTCATAGGCCTCGGCAAAGCGGATCAGAACCTTGCCCGGACTGCCCATGATCATGTGCCGCTGTTCCGGCGAGATGCCGTTGCGCTCGGCCAGTTCGTGGAAGGCGTCTTCCTGGTAGTCGTACAGGGTCTTGGCCTTGCCCGACGAGAAAAACGCCGACCCGTTGTCGAAGCCGAACTCGTCCGCACTGATCGAGGACAGATCGTAGGCATACACCACGTCGAGCTCGGCGTTGCAGGCGCTGGCCAGTTTCGCCGCCTCATGCAGGATCCGATCGTTGAAGGTCTTGTAGTGATCGTCGCGATGGAAGGGATCGACCGCGGCGACGATCTTGCGTGGCAAAGCGTGCACCGCGTGGCTGACGAAGTGTAAAGGTACCGGACACTCACGCAGCAAATGCACATCGAGCGGGGTGAACATCAGCCGAGACCACAGTGATTCATGCTCCAGCGCCTTGATCAGCACGTCCATCGGCTGCTCCTTGAGGTGCAGCAGGATTTCCTTCAGCGGGCTTTCGACCCAAGCCACCTCGGTGGTGACGTGCACACCGATCTTGCGCAAGGGCCGGGCCTGTTCCTCCAGCCACTGCCGATGGCGATCGACGTAGCCCAGGCGCATCTGCTCCAAAGCCTTTTCGTTGACCAGACTGGCAGTCGCCAGCCCCTCCAGATAATCGAAAGCGACGATGTGCAACGCCGCATCTTCGGCCTTGGCCAACGCCGCGGCGCGGTCGAAGGCGGGGCTGTGTTCCATCAGGGGCGAGGCGACCAGCATGAATCGTGATTGCTCAGACATGACAAACCTCCCGTGGGTTGACGAGCAGGTGGCGGCACCGCTGTAACGACCAGGGGTTGCGACCTTGCCACCCGATGTGCAGTCATTTCATAGCCATTCAATCCCTAAGTATTGACCATGATCAACCTCCCGTCCGTCAACCTGGCGCAGGCTGCGGTTCGTGCTGAACTCATGTGCACGCGCACACTTGGGAGAATTGCCATGGCAACCATGAAAGCCGCGATATTCGTTGAGAAAAACCGCATCGTGCTCGACGACAAGCCGATCCCCGAAGTCGGGCCGCTGGACGCGCTGATCCGCATCACCACCACCACTATCTGCGGCACCGACGTGCACATCCTGCGGGGTGAGTACCCCGTGGCCAAAGGGCTGACCATTGGTCACGAACCGGTGGGCATCATCGAGCGGCTCGGTTCTCAGGTGCGTGGCTTTGTCGAGGGGCAAAGGGTGATTGCCGGCGCCATCACCCCCAGCGGGCAAAGTTATGCCTGCCTCTGTGGCTGCGGCTCACAGGATGGCGCGGACACCCGCCACGGCTTCAAGGCAGCCGGCGGCTGGAAGTTCGGCAATACCATTGATGGCTGTCAGGCCGAATACGTGCTGGTGCCGGATGCGCTGGCCAACCTGTGCCCGATTCCCGACGGCCTGCGCGACGAACAGGTGCTGATGTGCCCGGACATCATGTCCACCGGTTTTTCCGGCGCGGAGCGGGGCGAGGTCAGCATCGGCGATACCGTTGCGGTTTTCGCTCTCGGGCCAATCGGCCTCTGTGCCGTGGCCGGTGCGCGTCTCAAAGGGGCGACCACCATCATTGGCGTCGACGCCGTGCCCGAGCGGATGAGCGTAGCGCGACAGTTGGGCGCGACCCATGTGATCAACTTCAAGGACGGCGACGTGGTCGCGCAGATCATGGCCCTGACCGATGGTCGTGGCGTTGACGTGTCCATCGAAGCGCTGGGCACCCAGGGTACTTTCGAGTCAGCGCTGCGGGTGCTGCGCCCGGGTGGCCGTTTATCCAGCCTGGGGGTTTACTCCAGCGACCTGCGTATCCCGCTTGATGCCTTTGCCGCGGGCCTGGGGGATCTGAGCATCGTCAGCACCCTGTGCCCCGGTGGCAAGGAGCGGATGCGACGGCTGATGGCGGTGGTGGAAAGTGGCGGGGTCGACCTGTCGCCGCTGGTGACGCACAGGTTCAAGCTCGACGATATTGAAGCGGCCTATGAGCTGTTTGCGCATCAGCGGGATGGGGTGATGAAGGTGGCGATAACACCCTGAAGCCGTCCAATCCAACGCAAACCCCCTGTAGGAGCTGGCTTGCCAGCGAAGACGATCTGTCAGTCACATCAATGTTGAATGTGCCGCCGCCTTCGCTGCGGTGCGGCGATCCGACAAGCCAGCGCCTACAGGGGGATTTTTGGGGGTTGTGGTAGCTAAACGACCTTGGCGCCGCGGGCTTTCAGCAGTTCGCGCAATACGGAGCGATGGCAGTGCGCCTCTTCCTCGCAATAACAGCCGACAGCCAGCGAGGTTTGATGGGAGAGGGCGGCCAACAGATCCAGCAATTGGCTTGGCGCCGGGTGGTTCATTTCAGCCTTGAACTTGCGCCGAAACGCCTCCCAGGCCTTTTCGTCCTCGGCGGCTTTGGCTTGTGCGACCAGTTCCGCACTGGGCGACAGCAGCGGCTGCCACACATCATAAAAATCCCGGCTGGCAAACTCAGCCTTTGGCACGCCCCGGGGCGGGCGGCGTACCGTGCCTATCCGCAGGCCTTCATCGGGCAGGCGCGGGGTGCCGAGCCGGACGATATGAATGGGCATGGCGGCCTACCTGTGCCGCGAGGTGTCAAACCATTCCATCGCCGTGCGCCAGATGCAGATCCCCAGGAAATAAGCCGACATCAGCAGCCAAAGACCCATCACCAGCGGGTTGATCACCGGGTGATTGACCACCAGCGACAAACTGCACAACAGCCAGATGGCCGTCACCGCGATGTTGATCGGCATGAACCGGCGCACGCGGAACGGGTGCAGGAACTTCATCCGGGTCACGGTCAGCAGCGCCAGGCCGATGACGGTGAGCAGGGTGATCCACGGTGATGGGGCAATGATGTACAGGCAGAGGGCGACCACGTTCCAGGCGGCGGGGAAGCCCTGGAAGTAGTTGTCCTTGCTTTTCATGTTGACGTTGCAGAAGCAGAACAGCGACGAGACCAGGATCAGCGACACGGTCAACAGCAGCGTGTAGTCCGGCAACGGGATGTAGCGATAGATGAACAGCGCCGGGATAAACACATACGTCAGGTAGTCGATCACCAGGTCGAGGACCGAGCCGTCGAAGCTCGGCAGTACCGACTGGACATTGACCTTGCGCGCCAGCGCGCCGTCCAGCCCGTCGACGATCAGCGCGACGCCCAGCCACAGCAGGCAGTTGGCGGGTTGGTTTTCCAGCAGCGCGAGGGTCGCGAGGAAGGCGGTGACTACGCCCGTGGCGGTAAAACCATGGGCGCCCCATGCTTTGAGCCTGGCGATGTGTAGAGTCGAAATCACGGGGGCGTTCTCCAGAAAGTGCAGCAAGCCGGTCATCACCCACTCTATCGGGGGCGGCGGCAAACCTGGTCGGGTTGCAGGTATCGACCGGGAATCCGGGAATAAGGTTCACCACTCATGAATCTTAGCTGCGCCACACGAATATACCCCGGATAAATCCGGGGTACGGGTTGGAACCGGAGGCCGTCTGTCTGCGGACTAAAGGGCTGCCTCCGGATTGCGACCAAACACCCGGCTGTATTCGGCTTTGGCGGTCTGCTCGGTAAACTCTCCCGACCATTTGGACACTACCACCGTTGCCACGCTATTGCCGATTGTGTTGCAAGTCGCAATGGCCATGGACATGAAGCGGTAGACGCCAAACAGTAAAGCCAGGCCCTCGACAGGTAGCACCCCGATGGCGGTTACCGTAGCGGCAAACACCACGAAGCTGCCACCGGACACCGCTGCTGCACCTTTGGACGTCACCAGCATGATGGCGATGGTGCCCAGCTGTTGCTCCCAGCTCATCGGCACCCCATAGGCGTTGGCGATGAATAGCACGCACAGCGACATGTAGATCGAGGTGCCATCGAGGTTGAAGGCATAGCCGGTCGGCAATACCAGCCCGACGCTCTGCTTGGAGCAACCGAATTTTTCGAGCTTTTGCAGCAGTCGTGGCAGGGCGCTTTCCGAGGAAGCTGTGCCCAGGACGATGAAAATCTCATCCTTGATGTACTTCAGGAACCGCCACAGGCTGAACCCTGACAATCGGCAAACCACGCCCAATACCACGAAGATGAAGAACGCAATACAGACATAGAACATCAGCACCAGGTTGGCCAAGGACATCAGCACGGCAGTGCCATTGGCGCCTACGGCATAGGCCACGGAACCAAAGGCACCGAGCGGGGCGAACTTCATGATCAGGTTGATGAACTCGAAGAAGCACTCGGAGATGCGGCTCAGCCCGTCTTCAATGACACTGCGACGCTCGGGTTTCAGCGCGAGCAGGGCGAAGCCAAACAGCACCGAGATCACCAGCACTTGCAGCAATTGACCGCCCGCGAACGCGCCGACGAAGTTGTCCGGGAAAATCCCGTAGATGAAGTCCATGGTTGACGCCGGCGCATGGCCCTTGGCAACGGCGGAGCTGGCCGCTGCGGCAGTGGCACTGCTGGGGTGTGCGTCGTGCATGCCGGACCCGATGTTCAACAAATTGCCCCATAGCAGTCCGAGAGCCAGCGCGATGGTGGACACTACTTCGAAGTAGATCAGCGCGCGTAAACCGACTTTGCCGACCCGCTTGATATCACCCGCCGAGGCGATGCCATGGACCACGGTGAAAAACACCAGGGGCGCGACGGCAGTCTTGATCAGCTTGAGAAAGATATCGCCGAGGATCTTGAACTTGGCAGCCAGCTCCGGGGCCAGGAAGCCGAAGGCAATCCCCAGCACCATGGCGGCGATAACCTGAAACGTCAGATCCTTGTAGAAGGGTTTCTTGTTGAGGGTGGTCATGTCTGCGATCTCGTTGTTGTTATTGGCGAGTGGCGGGCAGAGGGGGCTCGATCATGGCGAGCCCCTTGAGGATCAGCGCTTGACTGAACCCTCTCGTGCCAGGGCGATATCGACCATCTGCGGGGCCAGTCCCAGGTAATTGGCCGGATCGGTCAGGCGCTTGAGCTCCTCGATATCCAGTTGCGCCGTGGCTTCGCCTTGAGCGAGCAAGGCGTCGAGCAGGCTGGTGCCTTCGTCGTTGGCCGTGCGGCAGGCGGCATAGACCACGTCATGGGCCACCTGACGGCCCAGTGCCGGCGCGAGCCCCATCATCACAGCTTCAGCGACGATCAGGCCCTGGGTCATGTCGAGGTTTTTGCGCATGCGTTCGGTGCGCACTTCCAGCCCGGCGAGCATGAACTTTGCCTGACCGAGGGACGCGGCACTCAACGCGAAGGCTTCCGGAATGGCGATCCACTCGGCCTGCCATGGGCCGGTCGAACGCTCGAAGTCCTGGATCATGGCGTCGAGCATCAAGCCCGCGTGCTGGCGTACACCTTTGGCCGCGGCGTACATCAATTCGCAGGAAATCGGATTGCGTTTCTGCGGCATGGTGCTGCTGGCCCCCCGACCCTTGACGAAGGGTTCGTACACTTCGCCCAACTCGCTGGTCATCATCATCATCACATCCAATGCGATTTTGCCCAGGGAACCGGTGACCAGTCCGAGGAAGTTCAGGGTTTCGGCAAGACCGTCCCGGGCGACATGCCAAGTGGCTTGCGGTATGCCCAGTCCGAGCTCGGCCATCAAGGCTTCCTGGACTTCCAGGCCTTTGTCACCCAACGAAGCCAGCGTGCCCGCCGCACCGGCGAACTGGCCGACTTCCACCCGTGGGCGCAACTCCACCAGGCGTTCGGCATGACGGTCGAACATGCTCAGCCAGACCGCGCATTTGTAGCCGAAGGTGATCGGCAGTGCGTGCTGCAGGTGAGTGCGGCCGGCCATCGGTGTATCGCGGTAGCGCTGGGCCAGGTCAGCGAGCAGACCTCGGACGGCCTGGATGTCGCGCTCGACGATCGCCAGCGCCGCGCGGACCTGCAGCACCACGGCGGTGTCCATGATGTCCTGGGTGGTGGCACCCCAATGGACATAGCGACCGGCTTCACCACAGGTTTTCGACAGTTGTTCCACCAGCGGCAGAATCGGGTAGCCGACGATTTCAGTTTCGTGCTGCATCAGCACCATGTCGAGCGAGGCGTAGGTCGCGAGTGCTGCGATCTGCTCGGCAGCGGCGGCAGGAATCACGCCGCAACGCGCTTCGGCCCGGGCCAGGGCCACTTCCACTTCGATGTAGCGTTCGATCAGGGCTTGGTCGGAAAACACGCCACGCATCTCGGCAGTGCCGAACATGTCGCGGAAGAGGGCGGAGTCGAAGACGGTGCTGGACATGAGGTATTCCCGAATATGTTTGTTATTGATCGGACATATTTAATATGTCCGTACATAATTCTTACGTGCTCGCTGATACACTGTCAACTCGGTAAATCCTCGGGACTGATGAAAGGTATGAACCAGACGCGCTATGCGGTCGTTGCAAAAGACTTGTTGGAGGGGATTTCCAGCGGGCGCTACCCGGTCGGGTCGCTGTTGCCCACCGAGTTCGAACTGTGCGAACTCTATGAAGTGAGCCGACACACGGTGCGCGCGGCCATTACTCAACTGCAGAATCAAGGCCTGGTTTCCCGGCGCAAAAGGGTCGGTACCCGCGTTGAAGCGTCCTCACCCAAGGGCGGCTATTCGCAATCTTTGGCCTCGGTGTCTGACCTGGTTCATCTGGCCGAAACCCAGGTCCGCAGCATCCAGAGCGTGCATCACTTTGTGGCCGACATTGCCTTGGCCAAACGACTGGGGCTGGAGCCCGGCGAGCATTATTTTTGCGTGTCGAGCATTAGGGTCGACCAGGAAAACCTGCGCGCACCGCTGTGCTGGACCGACGTTTACGCCCAGGACCTCTATTCAGAGGTGATCGAGTTGGCCGAGCAACATCCGGACGAGCTGATTGCCGCGCTGATCGAGCAACACTACGGTCGGCATATCGATGTGGTGGATCAGCAGGTCCGAGCGGTCCTGCTGACACCCGAGATTGCCAAGAGCCTGAATGCCGAAGCCGGCTCTCCCGGGTTGAACATCATTCGCCAGTACCGGGATGAGGAGGGTGCGTTAATGGTTGTGTCGGAAACGGTCCATCCCGAGGATCGATTTACCTTGGTCACGCAGATGAAAAGGGAACGAACTTCGGCTTAGCGTCGGGTTTGCAACCGGGGTTCGTGTCAGCCAAACGGTGGTGGCACATTTGCCTGCGAGGACTATCGTTGCCTGACTGGATCACTCCAACAAAGAGGATGCCGTCATGAACACCAGCGATCTGCTCGAACAACTACTGCGCGGTGCCGGCCAGAGTTCGACGCCGCAGCAGGGCGGCCGTAGTGCTTCGGCCCAGGGCGGGCTTGGCGACCTCGGCGGGTTGCTCGGCGGCCTGTTGGGCGGTGGCACCGGTTCCAGCGCCGGCGGCGGTGGGCTGGGTGGCTTGCTCGGTGGTTTGCTGGGCGGCGGCTCGTCCTTGGGCGGTACGACCCGGTCGCGATCCGGTGGCGGCACCAACTACGCCGCGCTGGCGTCGCTGGGAATGATGGCATTTCAAGCGTATCAGGCCTGGCAACGCAGCCAGGCCGCGGCACCGCAACAGGCTCCGCGCACTGTAGACCTGCTGTCTGGCCCGGAAGTCGAAGACCACAGTCACGCGATCCTGCGGGCATTGATTGCGGCGGCCAAGGCCGATGGCCGGATCGATGATGCCGAGAAACAGATGATCAGCACCGAGATCGGTCGTCACACCGATGATCCGCAGTTGCAGCAATGGCTGGACGATGAAGTCGCGCGGCCGCAGGATGCCGCCGATGTGGCGCAGTCGGCCACGGATCCGGGCATGGCGGCGGAAATGTATCTGGCCAGTGTGATGCTGGTGGACGATCAGCAGGACGCCGAGCGCAGTTACCTGGATGAACTGGCTGCGGCGCTGGGTATTGATCCGGATTTGCAGGTGCATCTGGAGCAACAGGCCAAGGGTGGCGTCGCCTGAAGGCGCATCCTTGAACGCTTGGTTGGCTGCCAGGCCGCCTTCGCCGGCAAGCCGGTCTCGCTCCCACAATTCGAACGCGGTCCCATGTGGGAGCGAGCCTGCTCGCGAAGAACGATAACGCGGTTTTCCTGCCGTCCCCTACACAGCTGCAGATGGTTCCGGCACCAGAAACGTTACCCCATAACGCTCGGCCACCTCAAAAATCCGCGGTAGATCCTCCGGCACCTTGAGCTGATCCATCGCCGCAAAAAACTGCCCGCCCCGCGGATCGGACACCACGCCGATGATTTTCGCCGTGCTGCTGAGGTTCTTGTAGGCGTGGATGGTCCCCGCAGGGATATGCACATAACCACCGCTCGACACCCTGTTGGATTTACCATCGACCGTCACTTCCACCTGCCCGTCGATGACATAGAAGGCCTCATCCCAGGGATGAAAGTGCGGCGGCGGCCCTCCGCCTTGCACGCCTTGCTGGATATGCACTTCAAAGGGTTTGGACAGATCCCCGCCGGCGAGAATCGTGATTGCCTCACCCACGACGTTGACCGGCCTGGGGATGTTATCCGCCTCGATGACATGAACCGTGCGCATGATTGCTCTCCAAAGGATGGGTCCACACCCGTTGAGTATATTCACTCCAGTGCAAGCCAAGTGCCGCACCGGCAGCCGTCTGTCCGGGCTCTTTCAACGCCGATGGAATTTTTCTGCGCCGCGGTCGCTCTGCTGATGTAGAGACGTACTGATCCAGCGTCCTGCCACTGGCCTCAGACCGAGAGATTGCGCCATGACTGCCCTGACACGACTTGAATCCAAGCCTGCCCACGAACACGCGATTTCCAGCGCTGGCAGCATGAAGCAGATCTACGAACAGCTGTTGCTCAACGACGATGCCATGCAACGTCGCGAGCTCGCCCAGCGCTTTCTCGCCACGCAACTTCAGCAAGCGGCGGATTTGCCCGAGGACATGCCTGGGGACCTGTCGGCACTGCAAAACTTCGTCGAACAACACTGCATCGACGTCGCCCGCCAATACGCCGACTACCTGCAACAGCGCAAAGAGGGCGGGCCTCGGCAGTTCTTTTCCAGCAAGGCGCACGCGCTGTTTTTTCTGCAGGCGGTTGCCCCGACCAAACTGGTGGACGGCGCCTGGCTGTCCGGCCTGTTGCGGCACTGGCGCGACCCCCGCTTCGAGGGCTTGATCTGCACTTACCTGGAGGAGCTGGGCGAGGGCAATCCGGCGCAGAATCATGTGGTGATCTACCGTAAATTGCTCGCCGAGCATGGCTTGCAGGACAGCGGCGTGATCGCTGACCAGTATTACCTGCAAGGCGCGGTGCAGTTGGCGCTGGGTGAATGCAGCGATGGGTTTCTGCCCGAGGTGATCGGCTATAACCTCGGCTACGAGGTGCTGCCGCTGCACCTGCTGATCAGTGCTTATGAGCTCAGCGAACTGGGCATCGATCCGTATTACTTCACCCTGCACGTGACCATCGACAATGCCAGCACCGGCCATGCGCACAAGGCGGTGCAGTCGGTGTTGCAATTGCTGCCGATCGAAGGTGATCGCGAGGCGTTTTTGCGCCGGGTCGCATTGGGTTACCGGCTTAATGATCTGGGGCAGGGCAGCCGCGCGATTATCGAGTCCTTCGACCTGTACGGCGAAGTGCTGAACATGCTCGAACGTAAACGTCCGTTCGGCCAGCACATGCATTCGGATTACTGTCGCTTCGAAGGCAAGACCGTCAACCAATGGCTGTCGGCGTCCGAGCAGTTGCCCGGCTTCCTCGCGGCACTGGAAAACAAGGGCTGGATCAAGCGTCACCAGGATCCGCAGGCCAGCCGCTTCTGGCAATTGATCGACGGTGACGGCGCGGCCATGTTCGGGGTGTTCAGCCCCTATGAAAAACAGTTGCTGCATGACTGGATCGGCGGAAACTGGAGACCGGAGCATTCGCCGGCATCGGTTCGACGGGGCACTGGTGCCTCGGCCGAGCCGCTGGTGCCCGGCAATGACCCGGATGTCGCGAGCCTGCAAGCCGCGCTGGAGGGGCTTGCCGCCCACGAGCAGATGCCGGTGCTGATCCCATGGCTGTCGGCCCACCGGCACTCCCACCCGGCTGGCCTGATGGCCACCCGACGTTTCATCGAACTCAAATCCAGCCTTCGATAGGGAGCCTGTGATGAATCAGGAAGAACGTCTGGGTGCTGCCGATCTGGCATTACTGCAGCTGGGGCGCCGCTTGCAGGCCGACGGCTATCGTTTCATCACGCCGACTCCGCTGACCCACCAGCGAGTCAATGATCGCGCCTTCGGTCAAAGCGCCCGGACCCTGCGCGACATTTTTGGCTGGTCGCGGTCGTTCGAGCCCGGCCTGTTGTCGGTGGACGAACAACGTCAGTTGGAACAGGCGGGCGTCCTCGAGCAGAGCAACGGGCGGCTGAGAAGCCGGGTGCGCTGGTCCAGCCTGGACGACTTGCTGTTCGTGCATTCCGGGTTCCCCACCGATACCGCCGACGCGGTGTTCTTCGGCCCCGACTCCTACCGTTTCGCCCAGTTGATACATGCCCATCTGCAACAGAACTTCGCCCCGATCAGGCGCGCGGTAGACATCGGTTGCGGCGCGGGGGTCGGAGCGATAGTAATTGCTCGCGCGCGGCGTGAAGCCGAGGTGCTGGCCGTCGATATCAACCCGATGGCGCTGCGTCTGACGGCGGTCAACGCGGTGCTCGCCGAAGTGGCCAACGTCAGCATCGAAGCCAGTGATGTGCTGCAGGATGTCGACGGCAACTTCGACCTGATCGTCGCCAATCCGCCTTACATGGCCGACCCCGCCGAGCGTGCCTACCGCCATGGCGGCGGGGCGCTTGGCGAACAGTTGTCGCTGCGCATCGTCGAGCAGGCCCTGTATCGTCTGGCCCCCGGCGGCTCGCTGGTGCTGTACACCGGCGTGGCGATGATCGATGGTTTTGACCCGTTTCTGTCTGCACTGACTCCGCGCCTGGAGTCGCCGCAGTTTGGCTGGACCTACCGCGAACTCGATCCCGACGTGTTCGGTGAAGAGTTGTTGACCCCCGGCTATCAGCGCGTGGAGCGGATTGCCGTGGTCGCCTTGATCGTCACCCGCATCGGCCCCGGCATCGGGGGCATCGTCACCTCGCCTGCAGGTGCGCCATGAACAGGAATCTGGACGATTACAACCGCATGCGCGACTTTTCGGCGACCTCGGAACCGGCCGCCAAGCGCTCCAGCAAAAAAAAGGCACAGGCGCATGCCCTGCAATTCTGCATCCAGAAGCATGACGCCTCGCGCCTGCATTACGACTTCCGCCTGGAACTCGACGGCGCCCTGAAAAGCTGGGCGGTGCCCAAGGGGCCATCACTGGACCCCAAGGTCAAGCGCCTGGCCGTCCACGTTGAAGACCATCCGCTGGACTACGCCACGTTCGAGGGCAGCATCCCCGAAGGACATTACGGCGCCGGTGACGTGATCGTGTGGGACCGTGGCGTCTGGATCCCCCAGGAGGATCCGGCCACGGCCTACGCCAAGGGCAAGCTCAAGTTCGAGCTGCAGGGCGAGAAGCTCGGCGGCCTGTGGAATCTGGTGCGCACGCACATGCCGGGCAAGCAGGAGCAATGGTTTCTGATCAAGCACCAGGACGGCGCGGCCAAACCCGAAAGCGAGTACGACGTGGTCGCCGCCGAACCCGACAGCGTGCTCAGCGAGCGCACCATCCTCGCCAAAAAGTCGAAGACTGCCGACAAACCCAAGCCCGTGAAGAAACCGGCCGCAGCGGCGCGCAAGGAAAAGGCGACGCCGTTGACCGGCGCCCGCAAAGCCAGACTGCCGGAACAGCTCAAGCCGGAACTGGCCACCCTGGTCGAGAAAGTCCCGGGCGGTGACTGGAGCTACGAGATCAAGTTCGACGGCTATCGGATCATGGCGCGCATCGACCACGGCCAAGTCCAACTGTTTACGCGCAATGGTCACGACTGGACCCACAAGCTGCCGGGACAAGCCGAGGCGCTGGCTGCGCTGGGCCTTGAATCAGCGTGGCTCGACGGCGAAATGGTCGTGGCCAACGACCAGGGCGTGCCGGACTTCCAGGCCTTGCAGAATGCGTTCGATTCGGGCGGCAGCGGCGCCATTCTTTACTATCTGTTCGACATGCCTTACCTCAACGGCGTGGACCTGCGGGAAGTGCCTGTCGAGGAGCGCAGGGCCGCGCTGGCGACGGTACTCAAAGCCAATGAACACCCGCTGCTGCGGTTCTCCGACGCGTTCGGCGAAGAGCCGGAAGCCTTGCTCAACAGCGCCTGCCAAATGCGCATGGAAGGGCTGATCGGCAAGCGGCTGGGGTCGCCCTACGTGTCCCGGCGCAGCAGCGACTGGGTCAAGCTCAAGTGCAAGCATCGCCAGGAATTCGTGGTGGTCGGCTTCACCGATCCAAAAGGTTCGCGCAATGGCTTCGGTGCCTTGCTGCTGGGGCAGCATGACCGTGACAGTGGCGAATTGCGCTACGCAGGCAAGGTCGGCACCGGGTTCAACGAGACCACGCTCAAGCATATCCACGAGCAACTCAAACCCTTGCAGGTGAAAAAACCGTCCGTGGTCAATCCACCCACCGGCTTTGACGCCAAGGGTGTGCATTGGCTTAAACCGACGCTGTTGGCGGAGGTGGCCTTTGCCGAAATGACCAAGGAAGGCTCGGTGCGCCATGCGGTGTTCCATGGCCTGCGCGACGACAAACCTGCCAAAGACATTACCGAGGAGCGTCCGAAAGCCGTGAAGACCTCAACCTCGAAAACCGCTGCGGCGAAAACCGCTGCTAAAAAAACTGCTGCTGCAGACACCGCGGCGACGAAAACTGCGCCTAAAAAAACTGTTGCTGACAAAACTGCCGCTGAAAAAGAGAGCACTGCTGAAAAGCCCGCCACCAAAAAGAAAACCGCAGAACCTGCACCTTCACAAATCGGCCTGGGCAAGGGCAAGGTGCGCATCACCCACCCGGACCGGGTGATCGACGCCAGCAGCGGCACCACCAAAGTGCAACTGGCCGAGTATTACGCCAGCGTGGCCGAATGGATATTGCCCGAGCTCAAGGATCGGCCCGTGGCACTGGTGCGCGCCCCGGACGGCATCGCCGGCGAGCTGTTTTTCCAGAAGAACGCCGAGCGCCTGGCGATTCCGGGGATCACCACCCTGGACAAGGCCCTCACCGGCCAACCGGTGATGATCATCAACAACGCCGAAGCCCTGATCGGCGCGGTGCAGATGAGCACGGTGGAACTGCACACCTGGAACGCCACGTCGGACAACCTCGACAAACCCGACCGCTTCGTCCTCGACCTCGACCCGGACCCGGCGCTGCCCTGGAAAAGCATGGTCGAGGCGACTCAACTGACCCTTTCGGTGCTCGATGAACTGGGGCTCAAGGCATTCCTCAAGACCAGCGGCGGCAAGGGCATTCACCTGGTGGTGCCGCTGACCCGCAAGCTTGGCTGGGATGAGGTCAAGGACTTCAGTCATGCCATCGTCAGCCACATGGCCAACTTGCTGCCGGAGCGCTTCTCCGCGGTCTCCGGCCCGAAAAATCGGATCGGGCGGATCTTCATCGATTACCTGCGCAACGGACTGGGCGCCACCACCATCTGCGCCTACGCCGTGCGGACTCGCGAAGGATTGCCGGTGTCGGTGCCGATCTTTCGCGAGGAGGTGGGTGAACTCAAGGGTGGCAATCAGTGGAATGTGCACAACGTGCATGAGCGGCTGGCAGAGGTGGGCGATGAACCCTGGGCGGGCCTGAACAAAACCCGGCAGACCATCACCGCCGACATGCGGCGGCGGGTGGGAATGAAAAAGTAACAAGCCGTGCGACAGGTCGAACCCCGACACCCGGCCCCCCCTGTAGGAGCCGGCTTGCCGGCGAAGGCGTCTTCATATGCGCTGCATGGCTCCAGGCCGCCTTCGCTGGCAAGCCAGCTCCTACACGATCCCCGGCGTACCGATTGGTTATGGTCAACGCCAGACCCTGTAGGAGCCGGCTTGCCGGCGAAGGCGTCTTCATATGCGCTGCATGGCTCCAGGCGGTGCATGCGAGGACGGCGGCGAGCAGCACCCGCCGCCCTGTCGATCATTGCTTGCCGACAACCGCCGCCAACAACGGCGCCGCCTGCTCGTCGGTCAACGCCGCATGGACTTCCATATTCATGAGGTCATTCCATTGCAGCACCCACTTCTGAATCTGTACGACATCGTCGGTTTCTGCGATGCCAAAACCGTTGGAACCACCGACGGCATGCCAACGGCCCAGCATTTTCACGCCTTCGGGCGGAGCACCTTGAGTTTCGAGAAAACGCTTGATCACGGCGTTACGATTTTCCGGACAGATCGACCAACTGACCATGAATAACATACGCCACCTCCCGTTACGGATTGGCACCTGTTGAAGTTCGCGCACCTGGCTGGCGCCGGGACCACGGTCACGCCTGAACTGCCAGCTTCTTCCTGGCCGGCCTGAAACGATTTCTCCCATGAGAAGGCATAGCAGCGGGCCCGCCTGCGCGTATGACCGCTGATCCTGTTTCGTTGCATTTTGGACTGAATGGCATGAAATCAGGGCTGCAGCGATCAGGCGTCACGCAACAGGTCGTTGGCATTGAGCAACTCGAAGGCAACCTCGGGCCGTTTTTCCAGCCCGCGTCGAATGGCCGCCGGAATCGACTGCCGGGTCTTGCGACACAACCCCGGCAGTTCGCCGATGGAAATGGCGATGCCGCGCATGGTCCGCACTTCGTTGAAACCGGGGGCGATCTCCACCCGGATGCCCAATTGATCGTACATCCGCTGCTGCAACCGCTCGAGGTCGCTCAGGCTCTGCAGGTTTTCCAGGCGCTCGACCAGCGCTTTCCTCCGCGCGGGTCAGGAACAGGATGCGCACGTCCGCGCCGGGGGTGTCCAGCAGCGGGTCACGCCCGCAGTCGCAGGCGCCGGGCGGGCAGGGTTGGCGAATTGGAGGCGTGGTCGTCATGGGGATCAATCATAGAGCGCTCGGGTCGGGTTTGCCCATAGGGTTGCATTGACACCTCGATGATGCCATCGCCACCCATTGATCTAGAGCCGCCTGTCATCCGCTGCCAGTCGGAGTTGGCGATATGCGCCCACCAATTGATCGAGGGTAAACGCGCGATTTCGCCCGCTGGGATTGGGCAGGACCCACACCTCGGCGTTGGCGAAGGTCTTCGGCTGCGGCCCCCACGCAACGTCTCGTTGGCCGGACAACGCGCAATACGCCGCCTTGCCGAGAAAGGCCACGAAGCGGGGCGCATGGCGGATGATCTTCTGTTCAAAATCCGCAGCGCCAGCAATCAATTCTGCCGTAGACAGCTGATCCGCCCGCGCCGTGGGCCGTTCGACTACCGCCGTCAATCCGCACTGATACTGCAAGATCGTCCGGTCGTTTGCCGGGCACATTTCTTCCGGGGTGAAACCGGCAAGGTGCAGCGTGCGCCAGAAGCGATTGCCCCTGCCGGCAAAATGATGCCCTTGTGTGGCAGCCATCACGCCCGGGTTGATCCCGCAAAAAATCACCGCAAGATCCTTGGCAAGAATGTCTTCGAGTCTTTCGCCCACCTTGAACCTCACACTGCGCAAATCACGCGGACCGCAGCGCGCGCAAGCGCCGTCAACTCGGCACGGGATTTACCCGCCCGCGCACGTATCGAAATGCTGTGCAGCAGGGATGACGCGAGTACGGCCAGCGCCGCCAAGTCGACATCGGCCTTGAGTTCGCCGCAATCGACGGCCACCCGCAGACGCGTTTCAAGATCGGCATCCAGCCTGCTGAGGCGCTGCGACAGCACCTCGCGTATTTGCGGATCCTCGACCGCTTCAGTGGTCGCCGTGCCAATCGCAAAGCAGCCACGGGGTTGGCCGTCCCCCGAAAAATAGATCGACAGCTGCCCCTCGTAGAAACCCAGCAACGCCTGCTCCAGCGTCAGATTGCTGTCGGTCAGCGCCTCCTGCATGGCCGCGGCGGCGAACGCCCAATACTGCTCAAGCGCCTTGATATAGAGCGCGTGCTTGTCACCGAATGCCGCATACAGGCTGGGGCGGTTCATGCCGGCCGCGGTGGCGATGCTGTCCAGGGAAGCGCCGGAGTAGCCGGTGTTCCAGAAGACCCCCAGCGCCTGCTGCAGCGCTGTCTGCGGGTCGTAGGCACGGGGGCGGCCCCGGCCTTTGCCCGCGCTGATTTTATTTTGTGCCATGTTGTACAAAATCCTTGAGTCAGGGTGAGTGAGTGGATATTCTTACACCATCGCACAAAATTAAGGAACCAGAAGTTCCTCGATGGCAGGTTTGTTGTAGCGGAGCTCTAACCGGGTGTTGCGGCGACGAAACAGGTGCGGCGGAAGTGATCCTCCCGACCGCGCACGCTAAGGCTGTTTTTTGGGTGTCAGCCCCATTTCCCGGTTAAAGGTGGATTCGATCATGACCAAACAGTTCGACATCTCGGCGACGCAGGCCTTCGAGCATCCAGGGCCGAACCTGGCAGACACGCCGCTCAACAAACCGTTGAAAGAGAGACTGCGGCCACTGCTGATGGTGGGGGTGCCCGCGCTCTTCGCTGCGGTGGGCTATGCCTGCTATCTGGCGGGCGAGCCCTTTGTTTCCACCGACAACGCCTACGCCCGGGTGGCGAAGGCTTCGATCAATGCGCGCATTTCCGGACAGGTCGTCGACATCGCCGTCGAAGACAATCAGCCGGTTCGCAAGGGTCAGGTGTTGTTCCGGATCAATCCGGAGCCGTTCCAGATCGCCGTCAACCGTGCGCAAGCGCAATTGAGCGTCGCGCGGCTGCGCATCGACGGGCTCAAGGCCCGCTATCGGCAGCAGCAGGCTGAGTTGCAATCGGCCAAGGCATCGGCCGGCTTCGATCAAAAGGAGTTCGCCCGGAAGAAGGCACTGGTTGCCAGCGAGTTCGTTTCCCGAGCGATCTATGAGCGTGCGGACACTGATCTGCAAGTCGCACGACAACGCATAGCGTCTATCGAACAACAGATCGCCAGTACGGTCGTGGCCTTGAACGGGCATCCCGACATTGCCGTCGATAACCACCCGGAAGTGCGTGAAGCCCAGGCCCGGGTTGACGAGGCGCAGCTGTATCTGTCGTACGCGACGGTGTACGCGCCTGACGATGGCATTGTGGCCAAGGTCGACGATTTGCAGGTGGGCAACTATGTCACCAGCGGTGCGCCAGCCTTTGCTCTGCTGTCTGATCGCCAGGCCTGGGTGGAGGCCAACTTCCGCGAAACCCAGGTGACCCATATGCGTCCCGGCCAGGAAGCGACCATTCGTATCGATACCTACCCGGATCACGTTTTCAGGGCCCACGTCACCAGCATGAGCCCTGGCGCCGGGTCGGACTTCGCCCTGTTGCCGCCGGAAAATGCGACCGGCAACTGGGTCAAGGTGATCCAGCGGGTGCCGGTCCGGCTCGAACTGGATGAGCTGGACCCGGCTTTGCCACTGTTTTCGGGGACCAGCGCCACGGTCGAGGTCGATACCGGGTATCGCACGCCCTGGTGGCATCCACTCAAAAGTCTGTTGAGCGCAGGTAACTTTCGATGAACGCCAACCCTGTCGAAAAACCGCAAGGGGAGGGTGCGCGCTCGCTGAGGTTGGCTGCGCTGCTCGCGACCTATATGCAGTCAGCGAACCTGCCGTTGCCGAACTCGGCCCTGAGGTTCATTCAGGGCAGCTTGTCGATGACCGACGACCAGGCCGGCTGGATATTCACCGCGTACCTCGCGGCCAGTGCGATCACGTTGCCGATTGCCCAATGGCTCGCGGGTCGTTATGGCTTGAAGCGGGTTTATCAAACCGCACTGGCCGTCTTCGTCCTTGGCTTGCTGCTCGCCACCCAGGCAACGACGCCCCTGGAGTTCGTCGGTGCGCGCATCGTTCAAGGCGCTGCAAGTGGCGTGCTGGCACCGCTGTCGATGGCGATTGCCCTGGAGACATTAGCCCCGGCGCGACGCGCGAAATTCGGCACGGTGTGGACGGCCATCGTGCTGTTCGGCATCGCCAGCGGCCCGAGCATCGGCGGCTGGATCAGCGAACATTTCGGATGGCGCCCGATGTTCTACAGCAGCGTGCCGTTATCGGTGTTCATCTTTCTGGTGATGGCGCTGTTGCTCGGGGAGAAGAAGGCCGAGAAAAGTCAGTCTTTCGACTTCTTTGGCTTCGGCACCTTCACCCTGGGGTTGATCAGCCTGCAGATGCTGCTCGACCGCGGTGAGCGCCTGGACTGGTTTGCCTCGACCGAGATCTGGCTGGAAGCGATGGGCTGTGCGCTGGGGCTTTACCTGTTCGTGGTCCACGTGCTGACCGCGAAGGTGCATTTCCTCAACAAAGGTTTGTTCAGGGACCGCAACTTCGTGCTGTCGACGATTATCTTTTTTGCCCTGGGTTTCGTGCTGTTGTCGACCATGGCACTGACGGCGCCGATGCTCGATGAGCTGCTCGGATTTGCGCCCGACACCACCGGCTTTCTGACGATACCGCGAGGCGTTGGGCTGGTAGGCGCGTTTTTGCTGATGGGGCGGCTGTCCGATCGCCTCGACTACCGGCCGTTCGTGGTGGCGGGCATCGCCCTGGTGATATATGCCAACTGGCTGATGCTGGGTTATTCGCCCTTGATGGACGGCTGGCCGGTGGCGGTTGCCGGGGCACTCCAGGGCGTCGGCCTCGGTGTATTGATGCCGGCGATCAGCAAGGTGGCGTTCAGCACGCTCGACCCCAAGTTGCGGCCGGAAGGTACCGGGTTGTTCAATCTGGTTCGCGTCTATGGAAGCACCATCGGCGTGGCGATCGTGCAGATTTTCTTCTTCAACAACACCCAGGCGATGCACATGGCGCTGGCCAGCAATCTGACGCCTTATCGCGTTGCTGCGCAGTCGGTGACCCTGCAAACACTGGAAGGGCTCAATCACATGATTACCCACCAGGCCGCTTTCATCGCCGTTGTCGGCCAGTTCAAGATCCTGATGTTGGCAATGGTGGTGGTGTGTCCGCTGGTTGTGTTTCTTCGCAAACCCGTCCCGGCCAACTAGTTTTCGTGGAGTCTGCCCAATGAAAAGCGCAATCAACAGACAGCGGTTCCAGACGATGGTCGGGGCTCTGTCGGCTCTCATGCTGCTGTGTGCCTGTACCGTCGGCCCGGACTTTCAGAGGCCGCCGCCGAGCCAGTCGCAGCACTACGACCAACAAGCCGAGCAGCGCCTCGGCCAGGGTGGTGAACAGCAGATTGCCCTTGGCCAGAAGGTCCGAGGGGATTGGTGGTCGGCCTTGCAGTCGCCAAAGCTCGACAAGGTGGTGCGTCGCGCCATCGACGGCAATCTTGAGCTGGTGGCGGCGGACGCCACCATTCGCCAGGCGGCGTCCTCCGTCGCTGCCGCAGAGGGCACGCTGTATCCGCAGGTCGATTTTGCCGCCCAGGCGGGCCGGCAACGGGTGCACAACGCGGCCGAGCCAGCCGTCTCCAATTTCTATGCAATCGGACCACGGGTCGGCTTCGACCTTGATGTATTCGGCGAGAACAAGCGGCGGGTCGAACAGCAGCAAGCGTTTTCCGAGCGACAAAAGCATCGATACGAAGCGGCGTACCTGACCCTGACGGGCGATGTCGCGAGCCAGGCCTTGTTGATTGCTTCGGCCAACGCGCAAATGCAAGCCGTGCAAAAACTGCTGGCCAATGACGCGAAGAATCTCGAGCTGGTACGCATGGCGCACCTTAATGGCAGCACTACCCAGATCGATGTTTCGCTGGCCGAGACCCGGCTCGCCCAGGACCGCACGCTGCTGCCGCCTCTCGCGCAGCAGCGGGACTCGGCGCGCCACGCACTGGCGATCTTGACGGGTAACGGTCCTGCCGACTGGATCGCGCCGGACTTCGATCTTGCCGAGTTTGTCTTGCCGTCGAACGTGCCCGTCAGCCTGCCTTCGGCAATGGCTCACGATCGGCCGGATATACGCCAGGCAGAAGCCGAGCTGCACATGGCCTGCGCCGCCGTGGGCATTGCGACAGCGAACCTCTATCCGCATGTCGAGCTGTCCGCGTTTCTGGCGCAGTCGGCTTCCGGCAATGGCGGTGCCGCACTCTGGGGGTTCGCGGCGGGGCTGGCGGGCCCGATCTTCGATGGCGGCACGCGCAACGCCGAACGGCAAGCGGCGATCGAGGGCTACAAGGCAACGCTCGCCGGCTACCAGCAGACTGTCATTCAATCCTTCGGTCAGGTCGCGGACACGCTGCAGGCGATCAACCATGACGCCGAACAACACCTGGCGCAGGAAGATGCGTTACGCGCGGCAGAAAGCAGTTTGCGCTTGAACCAGCAAGCCTATGCGCAAGGGGAGAACAGCATTCTCCAGGTGCTGGAGGCAGAGCGTGCCTATGAGCAAGCGTTGCTGGGCCACATCAGAGTGAAGACCGCGCAATACCTCGACACGGTGCGGCTGTACGTAGCACTCGGCGGCAATTCCATCGGTGTATTCGAGCAACGGGTTGCCGCTCGCGAAACACCCAACCGTTCTTATCAATAGCCGCTGTGGCCCCTGAGACTGGAGTACAGACATGTCATATGAAGCTTTTCACGATGCACTGCGCGATACCCGTTTTCCTCTTGTGCACGGCTCGGGTGAGATGCCGGCTGTCGGGTTCGGCACCTTGTTCCGCGATCTGGCGGTCACCACCCAAGCGGTCAAGGACGCACTGCAAACAGGCTTTCGCCATTTCGATTGTGCAGAACGCTATCGCAATGAGGACCAGGTCGGCGTTGCCATGAAGGAAATGATCGAGGCGGGGAAGGTCCGCCGGGAGGAGGTGTTCATTACCACCAAACTGTGGAACACCAACCATCGTCCCGAGCGAGTCGAGCCTGCTTTTGCAGCCAGTTGCCGACGGCTCCAGGTGGACTATATCGACTGCTATCTGATCCATACGCCCTTCGCCTTTCAACCTGGCGAGAACCAGGACCCGAGAGACGAGCGGGGGAACGTCATCTACGACCGTGACGTGACGTTGATCGAAACCTGGCGGGCGCTCGAGTGTCTGGTGGATCAAGGCCGCTGCAAGTCCATCGGCCTGTCCGATATCACCCTGGAGGCTTTAAAGGAAATCGTGGCGACGGCCCGGATCAAACCGGCCGTGGTGCAGGTTGAAGCCCACCCTTATCTGCCTGAGTGGGAGCTGCTGGAATTTTGCCAACAGCAAGGAATCATCGTCCTCGCGTTTGCGCCACTCGGGCATGGCATGGCGCCGAACGTGCTGGAAGACGACGTGATAACCGGGATCGCCCGGCGCTTGCGCAAGACCCCGGCGCAAGTTGCACTGGCCTGGTCGGTGCAGCGTGGAGTCGCTTTCCTGACCACTTCTGCAACACTGAGCCATATTCAGGAAAACTTTGATATTGCGACGCTGCCTCATCGGGCCATGCATGAAATCAAGACCGATATTACAACCCGGGTACGCTTCAACTCGGTAGTGGAAACCGGCGTGCCTGGCTTCATTGCGCGGAAAAAGTGATACAGGATGCAGGGGCGGTCTGATGCCAGACCGCTTTTTTTCATCAGAAAGCTTGGACTGAGGTAGGCGATGGACGTTTTCCAAACCATGCGGTTTTTTGTGGCGGTCGCCCAGAGCGGCAGTTTCACGGCGGCGGCCGAACTACTGGACACCAACACCACCAACGTCTCCAAAGCCGTTTCCAGTCTGGAAGCCAGGTTGCAGACCCGCCTGATCAACCGGACGACCCGACGCCTGGCATTGACCGAAGCCGGCATGCGTTATCTGCAACGCTGCGAGAACATTCTTGACGAGGTACGGGAAGCCGATGAGGAAGCGGGCACTGCCCAGACCCTGCCCGTCGGCCGCCTGAAAATTCATGCGATGTCAGCCATCGGCAATCATTACGTGATCGATGCCATTGCCCAATACCGAGAGATTTACCCCTCGGTCATGTTTGACCTGACACTGACCAATCGGCTACCGGATTTACTGGAGGAGGGGTATGACATGTCGATTGTTCTGGCGCGGGATTTACCCGACTCGGGTTTTGTCGCTCAGCGACTCGGCATCACCTGCAGCATTCTCTGCGCGTCGCCCGGGTACTTGCAGAAGCGCGGCATCCCCGATTCTCCAGGTGCTCTTGGCGTCCATGATTGCTTGAGGATCGTTAATACGGTGATGCCCGTCGAGAATTGGGCATTCAAGGGGCCGCAAGGGGTAGAAACAGTCAACGTGCCCTTGTCGCCTTTTCATATCAATACCGCCGATGGCATGACGGTGGCGATAAAACACGGGATGGGTATCGGCATCCAGCCTATTGCGTCTGCGGTCGATGGCCTCAAGGCGGGCACTTTGGTGCGGGTGCTGCCGGACTATCATCTCGAAGAGTTGAATCTGTTTGCCATCTATCCGTCACGCAAATTCGTCGATGCCAAAATAAAGACGTGGGTGGAGTTTCTTAAAAACGCCATTCCAGGCCTGTTGGCAGCCGATGAAAAAATCGCAGGCTCGCCAAAAAAAAATAATCAATCCGCGGTTTGATGACCTTGCAGACATGGAGTGTCGACCCTCCACCTTGCGCACCGTACTCAACCGTTGGAACAGCCAGTGCCCATCACTTGATATTGCAGCACATGACGCTGACCGTGGGAGTCTTCATAGGTCATCTGCGCCGGGACCGGCCCGCACTGATCGGCAATATCGGTCACCGTGATGACTTTGTCGATGTCGAGTTTTGTTGAGTAAGTGTAATTTTCCACCGGAGTCTGGCTGGCGTTGCCGGTTATCTCGTTCTCGTCCGCATGGGCCTGTACGCCGGCAGTAGCAAGAACGAGAAGAAGCGCCATTCTGGAAATTTTCATCAGAGTCACCGTGTCGTTAAGGATTACTCGGCGCTCGAGTTGATTGCATTCATCTCGAACTGTGGAGTTTTTACCTTGCGAGCCAGTAGAGGCATGTGGCATTGGCTGACTTGGTAGACACGATGCTAAGTGCTCCCCCTTTGCTCAAATAGCGGCCCGGGGGACAAACACTGTTGCCGGATTCCCCATGAATGGCGACTTCGACGCGTTGATGCCTGAACGAGCGGGAGGGCCTGGCCCTCCCGTTGTGGATCAGTCGCGGTACACCGGGAAGTCACTGCACATCGCGGCAGCCAGGCTGGCGACCTGGGCCTCGACATCGGCGTCACCCAGGTGATCGAGAATGTCGCAGATCCAGCCCGCCAGCTCGATGCTCTGGGCTTCCTTGAACCCACGGCTGGTGATGCCGGGGTGCCGATGCGCAGGCCGGAAGTCACGAACGGCGACTGCGGATCGTTCGGCACCGCGTTCTTGTTCACGGTGATGCCGGCGCGACCGAGGGCGGCGTCGGCGTCTTTGCCGGTCAGGCCCTGACGGATCAGGCTGACCAGGAACAGGTGGTTATCGGTGCCGCCGGACACCACATCGTAGCCACGGTCGATAAACACCTTGGCCATGGCCTGGGCGTTGCGGATCACTTGCGCCTGATAGGTCTTGAAAGCAGGCTCCAGCGCTTCCTTGAAGCACACGGCCTTGGCGGCGATCACGTGCATCAGCGGTCCGCCCTGGCCACCGGGGAATACCGCGGCGTTGAGTTTTTTCTCCAGTTCCGGATTGGACCTGGCCAGAATCAAACCACCACGAGGGCCGCGCAGGGTCTTGTGGGTGGTGGTGGTGACCACGTCGGCGTACGGCAGCGGGTTCGGGTACAGGCCGGTCGCGACCAGCCCGGCGACGTGGGCCATGTCGACGAACAGGTAGGCGCCGACTTTATCGGCGATCTGCCGGAAGCGCGGGAAATCCAGGGTCTTGGAGTAGGCAGAGAACCCGGCGATGAGCATTTTCGGCTGATGCTCGACCGCCAGGCGCTCGACTTCGTCGTAATCGATCAGCCCGGTATCGGTGTCGATGCCGTACTGCACCGCGTTGTAGAGCTTGCCGGAAAAACTGACCTTGGCGCCGTGGGTCAGGTGACCGCCATGGGCCAGGCTCATGCCCAGCACGGTATCACCGGCCTGCAGCAACGCCAGATACACCGCGGCGTTGGCCTGGCTGCCGGAGTGCGGCTGGACGTTGGCGTAGTCGGCGCCGAACAGCTGTTTGGCGCGGTCGATAGCCAACTGCTCGACCACGTCGACATGCTCGCAGCCACCGTAATAACGCTTGCCCGGATAGCCTTCGGCATACTTGTTGGTCAGGCCACTGCCTTGCGCCTCCATCACCCGTTGGCTGGTGTAGTTTTCCGAGGCGATCAATTCGATGTGATGCTCTTGCCGTGCGTCCTCGGCATTGATCGCCGCCAGCAGTTCATCGTCGTAGCCTTTGATCTGGTCGTGCTTGCTGAACATGGTGGAGTCCTCTGTTTATCTCTGAATGAGCTGACGGTCACCTGTAGGAGCTGGCTTGCCAGCGAAGGCGTCTCCAAGGGCGCTGCAAGGTTTGAGGCCGCCTTCGCTGGCAAGCCAGCTCCTACAGGGGTAATGCGGTGTTCTTGCCATCCCGCGAAGGGGTGGGAGGCGTGCTGATAGGCGCACGTGAAGTTGATTAGCAAGGTCGGTGCCAATCACGATTACTGTATATAAATCAATAGGATGTAATAATTAGGTGAGAAACGACTGAGCTTTCCGTATTGAATTCAATACAGCTGGTCCGGCGGGAAGGGAACCAGGCTCAAAAAATAAGGGGTACGGAGGCAGTTGTATCGATTTAGATACGCTGTATCGATTTGCAGACAAATTATTCATGTCACAAATCGTATGGGAGCGGCGGTGCGCTAACCACAGATGTGCAGAGTGCTTTTGAATTGTCGACGCTACGGCTTGCTGGGAATCCCATACTTACGCAACCGAATTGCAATCGCACTGTGCGAAGTTTGCAACCGCGCAGCCAACAAACGGCTCGACGGATAGCTGCGGTACAGCTGTTCCAGCAGGTTTTTTTCAAAATCACCGACGGCGGCCTCCAGACTGCGACCTCGCCGGCGTTCTGCCGCTCCATGGTGGTGCGGGCGATATCGAGGTCGTCGATGTCCACCAGCGGGTTTTCGCAAATGGCGGCGGCGCGGAAGATCACGTTCTGCAGTTGCCGGACGTTGCCCGGCCAGCGGTTGCCGAGCAGCGCCGGATACGTGCCTGGCGCCAGGCGGCAGACCGGGCGCTGGATCTGTGCGCAGGCCTGTTGCATGAAGTGATTGGCCATCAGCAGGATGTCGTGGCCGCGGTCGCGCAGCGGTGGCACTTGCAGGTTGAGCACATTCAGGCGGTAGAACAGGTCTTCGCGAAAGCTGCCTTCGCTGACCATTTTTTCCAGGTCGCGGTGCGTTGCGCTGAGGATCCGCACGTTGACCTTGACCTCGCGATCGCCACCCACCCGACGGAAGCAGCCATCGCTCAGGAAGCGCAGCAGCTTGGCTTGCAGGTAGGGCGACATTTCGCCGACTTCGTCGAGGAATACCGTGCCTTGGTCGGCCAGTTCCAGCAGGCCGAGTTTGCCGCCCCCGTTGCGCGCCGGTGAAGGCGCCGGCGGCGTAGCCGAACAGCTCGCTTTCGGCGAGGCTTTCCGGCAGTGCCGCGCAGTTCAGGGCCAGGAAGGGCGCATCACGCCGGGTACTGATGGCGTGGCAAGCACGGGCCACCAGTTCTTTGCCGGTGCCGGTTTCGCCCTGGATCAGCAGCGGTGCATCGAGGGTGGCCACCCGCTGGGCGCGGGCCTTGAGGGTGCGAATCGCCGGGGATTCGCCCAGCAACGCATCGAACCCTTCGGCATGGTCATGGTGCAGCGCCGAAAGGCGTTCGCCGATGCGGTTCGGTTGATACAGGGTCAGCAGGGCGCCGGCATCGGTGATCGGCATCGCGTCCAGCAGCAAGGTCTGGCCAGCGAGGCTGACCTCGTGCATGGGCAGGCGGTAGCCGTGTTCGATCAATGTGCGTTGCAAGTCGGGATCATCGAACAGCGCCGTCAGGGGCTCACCCGCCGGTTCTCGGCCGCACAAGGCGATCAGCGCCGGATTGGCCAGCAGCACATGGCCGCGGTCATCCACCGCCAGCACCGGGTCGATGCTGGCCGCCAGCAAGGCATCCAGTTGCAGGCGGCGACGCTGTCCCGGGAGGATATCGACCAGGGTCACCGCTTGCACTCCCCGCACGCCGAGCAAGGCCTCGCGCAGTTCCTCCAGCACATCGGCACCGAGTGTCGGGGCATCGATGTACACGTTGGGCGGCACCATCTCGACGGCATCCAGATTGAAACTGCGCCCGCCGAGCAGGGCCAGTACTTCCTGGGTGATGCCGACGCGGTCGATGAAGGTGACGTGGATACGCATGACGGGCCTGCAAGGTGGCTGACGGGATGACTGCGCCGATCAGTATGCCGGGCACTGTTCGATTGTGGCGAGCGGTGTCTGTCAGTGACTGGCGGTCTTGCGTGAACAGGCGTCCAGGTCCTCGAGAAAAGCCTGCAGGATCGGCGGCGGGGCAGTGCCGCGTCGGGTGATCACATCGAACGGCGACATCAACTCCAGGCTGGTGGGCGCCAGCTGATGCATTTCGCCGGTCTTGACCCACTGGGTGGCGAAGTGCACCGGCAAGAAACCCAGGTAGGCACCGGAAATCAGCAGGATGGCCAGCGCTTCGATGTTGTCCACGGTGGCCGCGGCCTTGCTCACGCCCAGGTGCTCCAGGTCGTATTGCTGCATGTAGCCCCTGACCACAATCCGGCTCGCGGCAATCTCTTCGAGCAGTTCGCCACCCTCGGCCTTGCTGCCGTACAGCGGATGCCGCCGCCCGCAATACAGCCCCAGGGCTTCCTGATACAGCGGTGAATGCAACAGCCCGGGAACGTGGATCGGGAAGTGCCCGATGGCCAGGTGCAGGCGGCCGTCGAGGACGCGCTCTTCCAGTTCGGCCGGGGTGCCGACGTACACGTTGAGGTGCACGTCATGCCCTCGGGACACGAAGCGCTGGGTAGTGCGCGGCAGCGGGGAGGCCGGATCGGTAATGGTGGTGTCGATGATGCCCAGGTTGAGCTTGCCGCTGATGTGTTGCTTGAGCACGTCGGCGTCCATGCAGAAATTCTCCACCGCCGAGAGCAGGCGCTGGGTGGCCTCATGGATCGCCACGCCTTGCTCGGTCAGGCGAAAGCCGCTGCGCCCGCGTTGGCAGAGTTTGACCCCGAGCCGGGTTTCCAGGTGCGTCATCTGTTCGCTGATGGTCGACTGGCCGGCATTCAACGCCGCCTGCGCGGCAGAAAAACCGCCGCACCGGACAATCGTGGCAAACACCCTGAGCAGTTTCAGATCGACATCGTGCAGCTGGATCACCTTGGACCTCCGGCGTGTGGATGCATCGGCAATGCCGATATGAGTATCTGATGTTTAGCATTTTTTCCACGAAAACCTGCGCCCATAGTCACTCCAACGGCGGTCGCCTTCCACGACCGCACAGCCAAAAACAAGAATTGGAGATGCCCGACATGTCGAACAACGGTTATGAATCCGGTCGCCTGAACCTGCCATTCGTGGGGCATTGCACCTTTGGCAAATCCCCGGTGTGCACCGATTGGGATGCTCTCGATGCCGACGTGGCGGTCCTTGGCGTCCCCAACGACATGGGCACCCAGTGGCGCTCCGGCGCCCGTTTCGGGCCACGGGGCATTCGCGAGGCATCGACGCTGTTCTCCTTCGGGCATGCCGGTGCCTACGACCACGAAGATGACGTGATGTACCTGACCGCCGCCGATGTGCGCATGGTCGATGTCGGTGACGCCGATATCGTGCATACCGACATGGTCACCAGCAACCAGAACACCGAATACGCGGTACGCAAGATCCTCGACGCCGGCGTCATGCCAGTGGTGCTCGGCGGCGATCACTCGGTGCACGCTCCGGTGATCAAGGCCTTCGAGGGGCGCGGGCCGATTCACATCATCCATTTCGATGCTCACCTGGACTTTGTCGACGAACGCCACGGCGTGCGCTACGGCCATGGCAACCCGCTGCGCCGTGCTTCGGAAATGAACCACATCGTCGGCATGACCCAGATGGGCATCCGCAACGTGTCTTCCTCCAATCGCGATGACTACGAAGCGGCCCATGCGGCGGGCTCGAAGATCCTATCGGTGCGCGATGTGCGGCGCCTGGGCGTCGACGGTGTGCTGGCGTTGATCCCGCAGAACATCAACTACTACATCACCATCGACATCGACGGTTTCGACCCTTCCATCGCACCCGGCACGGGCACCCCGAGCCATGGCGGTTTCCTCTATTACGAGGTGCTGGAAATCATCCAGGCCCTGGCCAAACGCAGCCAGGGCAACATCGTCGGCATGGACCTGGTCGAGGTGGCGCCCGTCTATGACCCGACCGGCATGACCTCGATCCTGGCGGCGCAGTTGCTGCTCAACAGCATCGGTTTCATCTTCCACGAGCGGGCTCAGGCACGGCACGTCATGAGCGCAACCACCACGGCTTCGGCGTGACCTGACCGCCGCACAGAGAGACTGAAAATGGACACCATCGTCAAAAATTACCTGCAGAAATTCGGCGTCTCCGAAGCCACCCAGACCTTCCTCGGCAAGGCGCAGAAGATGTTCATCGGCGGCGCCTTTGTCGACGCCAGCGACGGGCAGACGTCCGACGTCATCGAACCCTCCACCGCAGGCCTGATCACCCGGATTCCCATGGGCACCACCCAGGACCTGGATCGCGCCGTGCAAGCGGCCCGCGCGCAATTCGACGGTGGCGCCTGGCGTCAGGCCAAACCGGCCGAACGCGAACGCCTGATGCAGCGCCTGGGCGACCTGATTGAAAGCAACGCCGCCGAACTGGCCGAAATCGAATCGATCGACATGGGCAAGTCAGCGGCCTTCGCCCGGGATGTCGACATCCAGGGCACGGTCGATACCCTGCGCTATTTCGCCGGCTGGGCCACCAAGCTGCATGGCCGCACCGTCGAGCCATCGCTGCCGGGCAACTACCTGGCCTATACCCGCAAGGAAGCGGTGGGGGTGGTCGGCGCCATCGTGCCGTGGAATTTCCCGTTGCAGACCATGGCCTGGAAGCTGGGCGCCGCGTTGGCAACCGGCTGCACCGTGGTGGTCAAACCCGCCGAACTGACCTCGCTGTCGGCCTTGCGATTCGCTGAACTGGTGCAGGAAGCCGGGATTCCGGACGGCGTGATCAATATCGTCACCGGGCGTGGCAGTGTGGTCGGTGCGGCCATGGCTACCCACCCGGGCATCGACAAGCTGACCTTCACCGGTTCGACCCCGGTTGGTCGCACCGTCGGCCGTGCGGCGCTGGACGAAATGAAGCGACTAACCCTGGAACTCGGAGGAAAATCACCGGTAATCGTCCTGGCCGACGCCGACGTGAAAGCTGCCGCCCAGGCCATCGCCAACGGCGTGTTCTTCAACTCGGGCCAGGTGTGCGATGCCGGTACGCGGGCTTATATTCATCGCAGCGTCTACGACGAATTCCTGCGCGAACTGATCGCCTACACCCGGACCTTGAAGATGGCGCCAGGCCTGGATCCGGATTGCTTCATCAGTCCGCTGGTCTCGGCATTGCAGCAGCAACGAGTGACCGACTACATCGAAACCGGCAAGCAGGAAGGCGCCGTACTGGTCTACGGCGGGCAGCCTGTGGAGGGCCCCGGTTTCTTCGTCGAACCGACCATTTTTGCCCATTGCCGCAACGACATGCGCATCGTCCAGGAAGAGATCTTTGGCCCGGTGCTGGTGACTGCACCGTTCGACGATGAGGAAGAGGCGCTGGCCCTGGCCAACGACTCGCCTTACGGCCTGGCGGCCGCACTGTATTCCAATGACCTTGGCAAGGTGCACAGCCTGATCCCGCGGTTGAAAGCGGGATCGGTTTACGTCAACGCCCACGGCACCCTCGATCCGTCGATGCCGTTCGGTGGCTACAAACAGTCCGGATTCGGCAAGGACCTGGGCGCGGAGCAGCTGGATTATCTGCTCGAAACGAAGGCGGTCTGGATCACGTTACCTTGAGTCATGGCTGACTCAATCCCTGTAGGAGCGAGCTTGCTCGCGAAGGGGCCATCTGATTCAACATCAATGTTGACTGATACGCCGCTTTCGTGAGCAAGCTCGCTCCTACAGGGGCGTCGTTCACCTGAAACAATGCAGTTATCCGTCATGATCTTCCAAAAATAAGAGCCCATCATGAACATTGACGCCAAAGCCACCCCCAGCCTGTCCATCCTCGACGACAAACCCATCGTCGAAGGGCATTCGATCGATTTCATCCCGGAGGCCGAGCGCACCGACAAACTGTCGAGCCAGGGCCCGTTCTGGTTTCTCGGCAACTTCACCTTCTTCACCATGACCATCGGCTTCGTGGGCCCGAGCGTCGGTCTGACCGCGCTCTGGACCACGCTCGCCGGGACGCTGGGCATCATGTTCGGCACACTGTTCATGGCCTTTCACGGATCGCAGGGCCCGCACCTGGGGCTGCCGCAGATGATCCAGTCCCGTGCGCAGTTCGGCTATCGCGGGGTGATTCTGGTGCTGCTGGCGACGCTGTTCGTGTTCGCCGGATTCAACATCGTCAACCTGGTGTTGATGATGCAGGGCCTGCACACGCTGTTCGGCTTCAACCCCATTGTGGTGGCGGTGGCCGTGACGCTGCCGGCGGCCGTCCTGGCGATCCTCGGTCACGACTGGATGCATCGCAGCTTCAAGTGGGCGTTGTTCCTGTCGCTGCCGTTGTACGGCCTGGTGACCCTGGCGGTGCTGATGGGGTGGGTGCCCGACGCACCGATGCCGGTACTGGCCGCCGGTGAAGTGGCCCCGGCGCCCTTGGGTTTCAACTGGACCGGTTTCATCGCCCAGTTCGCTGCGGCGGCGAGTTACAACATCGCCTATGCGCCCTATGTGTCCGACTATTCACGCTACCTGCCGAAAAACACTTCCAGCGGCAAATTGATCGCGGTGGTGTTTCTCGGAGCCTCGTTGTCCGGTGCCTGGATGATTTCCGTGGGTGGCTGGCTGGCCGATCACCTGCATTCCACCGACGTGCTGGTCGCCCTTGGCCAAGTGGGTAACACCGTGTCGCCGTTCATG
Organism: Pseudomonas sp. VI4.1; assembly: GCF_002029345.1. Taxonomy (NCBI): domain Bacteria; kingdom Pseudomonadati; phylum Pseudomonadota; class Gammaproteobacteria; order Pseudomonadales; family Pseudomonadaceae; genus Pseudomonas; species Pseudomonas sp. VI4.1. The sequence goes on along the minus strand of NZ_MULM01000123.1, from coordinate 2,474 downwards.
GGCACCGCCGTGGTGGTGGTCACGATCCTGGCGTTCCTGCCGGTGATCGCGATGAACATCTACAGCGCCAAGCTGACCACCCTGACCTGCGTCGATTCCATCAAGCACATCGAGCCGACCCGCAAGGCGCGGATCCTGGCCATCGCTTTCGTGATCATGCTGCAACTGGGCGTGGCCCTGAGCATTCAGAGTTCGGGCAAAGGCCTGTCGGTGCTGGGGATTTACCTGGTGGTGATGCTGTACTTCCTGGTGCCCTGGACCTCGGTCAACCTCACCGACTATTTCTTTGTGCGTAAAGGCCGCTACGCCATCCCGCACTTCTTCATGCCCCACGGCAACATTTACGGCAGCTGGGGCCTGCGGGGCATCGCCGCCTATGCCATCGGTTTTATCTCGATGATCCCGTTCTTCTACATCTACGACGGCGTCGAGCAGCGCGAGGTCTATGTCGGCCCGCTGGCGAAGGCGCTCGGCAGCATCGACATCGCCTGGCTGGTCGGGCTGATCGTCTCGGGGCTGGCGTACTACTGGCTGAGTCGCTCGATCGACCTCAAGCGTGAAGAAGCCGTCATCCGGCACATCGAACAAACATCCCCGCAATACACCACCGGCGACCGGCTGACCAAGCCTTCGTTGCCGGTATTCAACGAATCGACGGCCGGGAGATAACCATGGCTACGCAAAGATACGACTACATCATCATCGGTGCAGGCTCGGCCGGTTGTGTGTTGGCCAACCGCCTGAGCGAAGACCCGGCCACTTCCGTGCTGGTCCTGGAGTTCGGTGGCAGCGACCGCAGCGTGGTGATCCAGATGCCAAGCGCGTTTTCGATCCCGATGAACACCAAGAAGTACAACTGGCGCTACGAAACCGAGCCGGAACCCTACCTCAACGGCCGGCGTATTCACTGCCCGCGCGGCAAGGTGCTGGGCGGCTCGTCGTCGATCAATGGCCTGGTGTACATCCGCGGCCATGCGTGTGACTTCGACGAATGGGAATCCCTCGGCGCACAGGGCTGGGGCTACCGCAATTGCCTGCCGTATTTCAAGCGGGCCGAGCATTACGAGGAGGGCGGTGACGGCTATCGCGGCAACACCGGGCCGTTGCACACCACCAACGGCAATCACATGAAAAACCCGCTGTATGGCGCCTGGGTCGAAGCCGGTGCCGAAGCGGGCTATATCAAGACCGACGACTGCAACGGTTTCATGCAAGAAGGGTTCGGCGCCATGCACATGACGGTGAAGAATGGCGTACGCTGCTCTACCGCCAACGCCTATCTGCGCCCGGCCATGGGCCGTCCGAACCTGACCGTGATCACCCACGCGATGACTCGCCAGATCATGCTCGAAGGTAAACGCGCGGTGGGGGTCATCTATGACCACGATGGCCAGAGCCACCAGGTCTATTGCAACCGGGAAGTGCTGGTATCGTCCGGCCCCATCGGCTCACCGCACCTGCTGCAACGCTCCGGCATCGGCCCCGCCGAGGTCCTGCGCAAAGCCGGGATCGGCGTGCGCCATGACCTGCCGGGGGTAGGGGAGAATCTGCAGGATCACGCCGAGGTCTACATCCAGTTCGGCTGCAAGGAGCCGGTGACGCTCAACAGCAAGATGGACCCGCTGAGCAAGCTGATGATCGGTCTGCGCTGGCTGTTGTTCAAGGACGGGCTCGGCGCCACCAACCATTTCGAGGCCGGTGGTTTCATCCGCTCCGACAAGGGCCTGCGCTGGCCGGACATTCAGTTCCACTTCCTGCCGGCGGCCATGCGATACGACGGCAACAAACCGATCAAGGGCCACGGTTTCATGGTGCTTACCGGGCCGAACAAACCCAAGAGCCGCGGTTATGTACGGGTGCGGTCGGCGGATCCTTACGAGCATCCCGAGATTCAGTTCAACTACCTGCAACGGGAAGAAGATCGTGAAGGTTTCCGCCGCTGCATTCGCCTGACCCGGGAGATCATCGGCCAGCCTGCGATGGACCGCTTCCGCGACGGCGAGATCGCACCCGGGCCGCAGGTGAACACCGATGAAGAGATCGACGCCTTCGTCCGCGAGAACCTGGAGAGCACCTACCACCCTTGCGGCTCGTGCCGGATGGGCGAGGATGACATGGCGGTGGTGGATTCCGAGCTGCGGGTGCGGGGCATCGCGGGTCTGCGGGTGATTGACTCGTCAGTGTTCCCGACCGAACCGAACGGCAACCTCAATGCACCGACCATCATGCTCGCCGAACGTGCCTCGGATCTGGTTCGCGGGCACAGCATGCTGCCGGCGTCCGATGCACCGGTGGGCTTGGTGGAGGATTGGGAAAACAGTCAGCGATCGACATTGCCGGGACGCAATGTGAGGGTTTGATTCAGGCCTTCGGGATGCGATTGCCATGGCTGAAGGAGGTCCCCTGTAGGAGCTGGCTTGCCAGCGAAAGCGTCCGTTCAGGCGACAAATACGTCGGCTGACCCACCGCTTTCG